>JBQGDD010000206.1:0-6845 GCA_052038845.1 Dyadobacter sp.
TCTTTATACGACTTTTTAGTAATATCCTGTATAATGTAACCCAACAGCATATAGTTAGAGTTGCTGTACTCAGCTTTTGTACCCGGCTCAAAAACTGAATCAAACCCTTCAATACGCTCTACCATTTGTTTTTTGGTCTGCTGCGTTTCAATGTATGATTCAAAGTCATCTGCATCAGTAAAATTAAAAATACCTGTCTGGTGACCTAAAAGCTGTGCAATAGTAATCTTGTCAGCATTTTTAACCTTTGGGTAAAATTCAGATAGCTTTGTGTTCAGCGTCAGCTTTTTTGCTTCAATCAACTGAAAAATTATAGCTGATGTAAACATTTTTGTAATAGAGCCTATTTTGTACTTAGTTTGGGCATTGGCAGGTACTTTATTTTCAGCATCTGCATAGCCATAAGCCTTTTCAAAAATTACTTTGTCTTTTTCTCTTATGGTAAGAGAACCCATAAATTTATCATTAGAGGCAAAATGATTCATAAGGCTGTCCAGCTTCCTCATCCTTGGTTCTGTCTGTCCAAAAGAAGTTGCCGCATAGGCGATAGTAAACAGTAATGTTAAGGTCTTTTTCATTGTATTATTATATAGTATGCTAAATTAGACTGCATCCGTTTCTTTTTGTTACACCTTAATGTGCTTCCAGCCAGTTTTTACCTTCTCCTATTTCAACCTCAAGGGGCACATCCAGTATAAAGGCATTTTCCATTTCATGCTTAATCATGGGTTTTATGCGCTCCAGTTCGCTGATATGAACGTCAAAAACAAGTTCATCGTGTACCTGTAGCAGCATTTTACTTTTCCAGTTCTCGTCCCTAAGCCTTTTATGGATGTTTATCATGGCAATTTTAATAATATCTGCCGCGCTGCCCTGTATAGGGGCATTAACAGCATTTCTTTCAGCACCACCACGCACTACTGCATTTTGAGAGTTAATATCTTTCAGGTAACGTCTCCTGCCCGAAATGGTTTGTACGTAGCCCTGCTCCCTTGCCATATCAATCTGTTCCTGTATGTATTGCTTTAACCTTGGGTAGGTTTGGTAATAAGCATCTATCAGGTCTTTAGATTCAGCACGGCTTAACGATGTCTGGTTGCTTAGCCCAAAGGCAGAAACACCATATATAATACCAAAGTTTACTGTTTTAGCATTGCTTCGCTGCTCCCGGCTCACTTCATTTAGGGCAACGTTAAATACTTTTGCAGCTGTAGCAGCATGGATATCTTCTCCCTTCTGGAAAGATTTTACCATTTCAGGGTCGCCACTTAATGCAGCAATAATGCGCAGTTCTATTTGAGAGTAATCGGCAGAGAGCAAAGTGTAATTTTCATCTCTTGCTACAAATGCTTTCCTTACCTGCCTTCCCCTCTCAGTACGTATAGGAATGTTTTGCAGGTTTGGGTTGTTAGAACTCAGCCTGCCGGTAGCCGCAACCGTTTGCATATAGTCGGTATGTACTCTGCCGGTTTTTTCTTTAACCTGCAGCGGCAGTGCCTCTACATAAGTGTTTTGCAGTTTTACAAGCTGCCTCCAGTCGAGTATGTCCTGCACAAACGGATTGGTAAGTGCAAGGAAAGAAAGCACCTCTTCCCCTGTGGCATACTGCCCCGTTTTAGTTTTCTTTTGTTTTGCTCCGCCTATCTTTAATTTATCAAAAAGTATTTCTCCTAATTGCTTTGGCGAGGCAAGGTTAAAAGTTTCCCCTGCGTTTTCATATATTTTTTGTTCGAGAGACTTAATGTCGTTAGAAAGTTCTTCTGAAAGTTGCTTTAAGTAACCAGTATCAAGGTTGATGCCTTCACGTTCCATGTCAGCCAGTACTGTCATAAGCGGAATTTCAATCTCATCAAAAAGTTTGCGTGTACCTGCCTGCTCAAGCTGAGGTTCAAAAATTTCTTTTAGCTGTAAAGTTATATCGGCATCTTCAACTGCATATTCTTTTATCAGCTCAGGGTCGGCATCGCGCATAGACTTTTGCCCTTTACCTTTTTTGCCTATAAGTGCCCCAATTGGCATAGGCGAATACCGCAGGTAGGTTTCAGCCAGTATATCCATGCCATGGCGCATATCTGGGTTGATAAGGTAATGCGCTATCATGGTGTCAAAAAGTTTTCCTTTTACGGTAATGCCGTAATTGGCTAATATTTCGAGGTCATATTTTAAATTATGACCAACTTTCTCAATATTTTCAGCTTCAAAAAACGGAATAAAATTATTTACAAGCTCCTGCGCCTCCTCCCTGTTTTCAGGAACAGGTACATAAAAGCCTTTACCTTTTTCCCAGGAAAATGATATGCCTACCAGTTCTGCCGTTAATGCACATAAACCAGTGGTTTCGGTATCAAAGCAAACCGTTTCCTGTTTCAGCAAGTCGCGCAATAATAGGCTGACAGCCATATTGCCCTCTACAGCCTGGTAAAAGTGGTTTGTGGTTTCTAAATTTGCATAGGCTTCCGGGGCTAACCCTGCACTTTCATCGGCTGCGCCTTCACCAAATAAAGAAAACTGCTGTTCCTGTGTGGCGATGGTTTTTGTGGGCGTATATCCCTGTGTGGGTATTTGGCTGTATTCTTCACCTTCAGCGAAAAGTTTATGAAACTGCTCTGTCATTCTCCTGAACTCCAGCTCCTGAAAAAGAGCTTCTACTTTTTCAGTGTCAGGCTTTGAGAGTTCATAGTCTGTTTCATTAAACATTACATCACAGTCGGTAATAATAGTAGCCAGTTTTTTAGACATGATACCTTTATCGGCATTAGCCTCAATATTCTCCTTCATTTTTCCTTTAAGCTCATGGGTATTTGCCAAAAGGTTTTCCATAGAGCCATATTGCTTCAGGAATTTTTTAGCGGTTTTTTCACCCACTCCCGGCAGTCCGGGTATATTATCTACAGCATCGCCCATCATACCTAAAAAGTCAATAACCTGTTCAGGTTTTTCAATCTCAAAACGTTCCAGTACTTCGGGTACGCCCCATATTTCTATGCCGTTACCCATACGTGCCGGGCGGTACATAAATATATTTTCGCTTACAAGCTGTGCAAAGTCCTTATCAGGTGTTACCATAAATACCTTGTAGCCCTGCTTTTCTGCCTGCTTGGCTACAGTACCTATAAGGTCATCTGCTTCACATCCTGCCATTTCTATAATGGGTATATGCATTGCCCTTAAAATATCATGTATATAGGGTATAGCAAGTTTTATGGCTTCGGGTGTTTCATCGCGGTTTGCCTTATAGGCAGTAAACATTTCTGTTCGCACCACACTCCCTTCCTTATCAAAGGCTACAGCAAGATGATCAGGTTTTTCACGCTTAATTACATCCAGCAGAGAGTTCATAAAACCCATAATTGCCGAAGTATCCATACCCTTGGAGTTTATCCTTGGGTTTTTTATAAAAGCGTAATAACCACGAAATATAAGTGCATAAGCATCGAGCAGGAAAAGTCGTTTTTGTTGTGACATAAGAAAAATCAATTTTGCGTAAAAATAAGCAAACCGAGGCAGATATAAGAATATTGGATTGCTGTTTTAAAACTGCTAAGACAAACGATTGTTAAATTTAATACAGACCTGTAACTAAAGGCTTGTTTATTCGTTTATTTGTATAAAATACTTTAAATGTTTCGCTGGATACTATTCTTTGTTTTTGTGTTAGTAGTAGAACTGTATGCTTTTCAGGCTATAAAAACAGTTTTAAAACTACGCTGGGTGCTTATTTCCTACCAGGTTATTTCGTTACTTATATTTCTTTACATCGTATATTCATTTACACAATTTGACAGAAGTGTCGGTCAAAACTCTAAAACGCTGTTTACTTTTGGACTGCTGCTTGTAACCTATCTGCCTAAAATGTTTATTACGGTAATTCTTTTAGGAGAAGACATTTTCAGGTTTATTGCCGGGCTTATAAAAGAGTTTCTGGGTAATAGCAACGAATCATTTTTACCCGACAGGCGCCGGTTTGTGAGTATTACAGCGCTGGGAATTGCGGCTATACCTTTTTTATCGCTACTCTATGGCATGACTAAAGGGAAATATAACTTTACCGTTAGAAAAAAAACACTCTACTTTCCCGACCTGCCGGACAATTTTGACGGCATGACAATAACACAAATATCAGACATACACAGTGGCAGTTTTGATAATAAAGAAGAAATAGAGCATGCCATAGATTTGATTAATGAGCAAAACTCTGACCTGGTATTATTTACAGGAGATATTGTAAATACCCATGCTGAAGAGATGTACCCGTGGCTGGCTACTTTTAAGCGGATACATAACCCGAAATATGGTAAATACTCTGTATTGGGAAATCACGATTATGGTGAATATATCAACTGGCCTTCACAAAAAGCCAAAGAAGATAACTTTATTGCTATAAAAGACCTGCACAGGCAGATAGACTTTAAGCTGTTGCTTAATGAGAATATAAAAATTAACGAAGGCGGGCAGGAAATTGCCCTAGTTGGGGTAGAGAACTGGGGGCATAACTTTAAAAAGGCAGGCGATTTAACACAGGCATCAAGAGGGCTTACCTCAAAGGATTTTAAAATACTTATGAGCCACGACCCATCGCACTGGGATTATGAAGTGAAGGAGGATAAAAACAATTATCACCTTACACTAAGCGGGCACACACACGGGCTGCAGTTTGGTATAGAGATACCGGGAGTATTTAAATGGAGTCCTGTACAATATGTATATAAGCAGTGGGCAGGGCTGTATGAAAATGTTGGACGGTATATATATGTAAACCGAGGTTTTGGCTTTCATGCTTATCCGGGACGGGTAGGTATATGGCCGGAGATAACTGTATTGGAACTAAAAAAAGGTTAAAATATAGGCTAAGTAAGTAAAATTGTTATATTTGTGTAAATTTTATCGGAATATTAGCTTGTTTAGGGTCGGTTTAAATTTTAATTTATGTCAAAATTCGGAGAACTTATAAACTCTCAGGTACCTGTACTAATAGATTTTTATACAGAATGGAATGAGCCTTCCGTATCAATGCATCCTGTAATGAGAGATGTTGCGGCTGCGCTTGGCGACAAAGCAAAGGTTATAAAAATTGATGTAGATAAAAACCAGGAACTGGCTGATGCATTAAGGATTAAAGGGCTGCCTACACTTATGATTTATAAGGGGGGACAAATGGTATGGAGACAATCTGGCGAGCTGGATGCCAATACTATTATATCACTGGTTAAAGAACAGGTTTAGCCAATTTTATCAAAGCTGAAGTTTTTTCTCTTTAAATAATCAATAACTTTTGGTAATGTATATTTCAGGTTAGGGTAAGCCTTTACACTGTCATGAAATATTATTATACTTCCATTACCTGTATTGTTAATAACATTTTTCAGGCACTTTCCGGGGGTTATCTTCCTGTCAAAATCTGCGCTAAGTACATCCCACATTATTATTTTGTATCCTTTGTTTCTTAAAAAAGCAGCTTGGCTGCGCTTAATTTTTCCATACGGCGGCCTGAATAATTTTGTACTGATTCCATTTTCAATTAAAAACTTTTCGGTTAAAGCAGTATTTTCAAAGTATTGTTCGTTTTCCGTATGCCAACCGTTAACATGGCTGTAGGTATGATTCCCTATTGCGTGCCCACCTTCAATTACTTTACTGAAAATTTCAGGGTACTGTTTTATGTTTTTCCCAATACAGAAAAATGTTGCCTTTACCTCGTGCTGCTTTAATATGTCCAGTACCCATTCGGTTATTTCAGGTGTAGGGCCATCATCAAATGTCAGGTACACTTTATTTTCGTTGTTGGGTACATCCCACACAAAACCCGGGAAACATTTTTTTACAAGCCAGTGTGTTTTTATCCAGTATGGTTTCATGGTAATTAAGCTAAACAAAAAAAGGATGCCTTATACAGCATCCTTCAAAGTTATAAAGATTTTATCTATTATTCGTTTTCCCTGCCGTAGCGTTCAAACTTTTTATTAAACGCATTAAATTTATCTTTTTCCTTATTATATAATGCCTCGTCGCCCTGCTCTTTCATTATTAAAAGCAAGCTCCTGTAGCGCTCTATGTCAGTAATAATTTCCATACGTATAGGGTTTTGCTCACGTGGAGTCATGCCACTGTAATATGTAAGGTTGTCCTGGTATTTTGCTATTAGCTGACCTATTAACTGCCTTGCTTTTTCCTGTTCTCCCACTTCATAATATCCTGCTGCAAAAGGTTCAAGTAATGTGTAATAGCCAAAGTAATCTACAGGCATTTTTTCCATAGCAAGTTCAATAACTTTTTTAGCCTTATCATCCTTACCTTCATTTAAAAGTGTTTCAATAAGCCTTGCCAGGTTGGTGCGGTATGTTATACTGTTTTTTCTTGTTTCAGGATCATAGTAAATATCTGGGCTGCCGCTGTTGCCCCAATCCCACTGCATAACAATGTCATACATTTTATCAGCGTCTATATATCCCATATCAAGCGGGCTGCCGTTTTTAGGCACAGGCGTTCTTACCGGTATGAGTTTATATACCATGCCATCAAGCTGAAGGTAGTCTTTCATCCATATATAGTCGTCGTCGCCAAAACTGCCACCTGTAAAATAGATAGGTCTTTTCCAGTTATTGTTTGCTACAATATCCAGCATCATTAGGCGGTTTTTGTACAAAGCACTGCCTTTTATGTCAATATCTATATAAGGAACTATAGAGTCATACTGTGCAGGCGAAACAGCTTTGTTTTTTATCACTTCATCCCTGTTAACAGGAATCCTTATTTTGTTGGTGCGGTAATAGTTTACCATGTGCCCGTTATTAAGCTCTTTCTGTGTTCTTGGATCGTCAGAGGCTATAAAAGTCAGGAATGTTTTT
>JBQGDD010000207.1:0-7482 GCA_052038845.1 Dyadobacter sp.
TGTTAATTAAATTGTTTAAAACAAATCACAATAAATTCCTTTTACTAGAAACGTTTCGTAACTTTAAGAAGGATAATTTTAAACAAAATGAGTATGAATTTGAGCCACGAAGAAGAAGATCACGGTTTATCCTTATCAAAGTTCGAATCAATGTTGAAAACCAACAAAGTATTGTTCTTTGATTCTGAAGAGTTCGAAGACATTATTCTGCATTATCTCGACTCCGGAAAAATTAATTTAGCTAAAAAGGCCTTAAAACTCGGTCTGGAACAGCATCCCAGGTCAACAGGCTTAAAATTAGTACAGGTTGAGCTTTTAGTTTTTGACGATAAGCTCGATATGGCAGAAAGGCTTTTGAATGACTTATATGCCATTGAGCCTACTAACGAAGAAGTTTACATACAAAAAGCAAACATATACTCCAAGAGGGACCAGCACGACAAAGCGGTTGAATTTTTAAAGGTTGCCCTTAAATATACAGATGATTTAGCAGATGTTTATTCGCTTATAGGCATGGAATACCTATTTATGGATAACCTTGAACTTGCAAAGGAAAGTTTTATAAAGTGCCTTGACGAAGATACTGAAGACCATTCGGCATTATACAATGTTGTGTACTGTTTTGACTTTTTAGACCAAAACCTTGACGCTATAGAGTTCCTTAACGGTTTTATAGACAGAAATCCTTATAGTGAGGTTGCCTGGCATCAGCTTGGCAGGCAGTACTATACCATAAAAGATTATGAAGGTGCGCTGCGTGCTTTTGATTATGCAACGCTTATAGACGATAGTTTTTTAGGGGCGTTTCTTGAAAAAGCCAAAACACTCGAAAAGCTTAAGCGTTATCAGGAGGCTATTGACTGTTATACCATAACCATGGAGCTTGACGACCCTACATCATTCGCTTTACTGCGTGTGGGTAAATGTTATGAGCGCCTTGGCAATAATGAAAAGGCATTAAAGTTTTACCTTAAAACGGTTCATGAAGACCCATTGCTGGATAAGGCATGGATAGCCATTACTGATTTTTACATACGCCGAAAAAATTTCCAAAAGGCATTGTACTATGTAAACAAGGCAATTGGTATAGATAATGAAAACAAGCTGTACTGGAAAAGGTATGCCGTAATAAATAAAGCCCTTAACTTTCATGAAGAGGCAGAAGAAGGCTACCGTAAAGCCGTTGAATTTGGAGATTATCAGTTAGATACATGGCTCTTCTGGACAGATACATTACTGTTTTTAGGAGAGTATGATACCGCTATAACTACATTGTTACAGGCTTCGGAGTATTTACCCGAAGAGTATGAAATTGAGTACCGACTTGCCGGGCTGTATTTTATGCAGCAGCAAACAGATAAAGGTATTTTTCACCTGAGCAATGGTTTAAGGCTTAACTTTAAAAACCATACATTACTGCAGGAGTTTTTTCCTGTAATATGGGATTTACCCGAAGTTCAGCAGGCTATAGAAAAGCACAGAAAATAGTAACCATGAAAACTGCCCGGCAGGATATATCCCTGCCGGGCTTTTTAATTTAACAGCCTAACTTTAAATCATATACTTTGAAAAAGAAAGCGAAAAAATTTGGATTAATTGGCCGAAATATAAGCTACTCTTTTTCGTCGGGATATTTTAATAAAAAATTCGCTAAAAAAGGTCTTGATAATTATAGTTACCACAATTTTGATATTGAAAATGTAGAGCAGCTAACTGAAATTATAAAAAACACCAAAGGGCTAAAAGGGCTTAATGTTACCATACCCTATAAGGAAGAGGTTATCCCCCTGCTCGATTCATTATCTAAAAACGCTGAAATTATAGGGGCGGTAAATACAATAGTAATATCTGAAAAAGGGCTGAAAGGATATAATACTGACTATTATGGCTTTCATAAAGCTCTTCAGCCACTATTACTTCCACATCATAAAAAAGCACTTATTTTGGGTACAGGCGGATCTTCAAAAGCTGTTGCCTTTGCTTTGCGGAAAATGAAAATTGAGTACGACTTTGTTTCCCGCAGGGCTACCGATGTTATTTTTTCATACGGGTGCCTTGATAAAGAAGTTTTTAATGATTACCAAATTATTATAAACACTACACCTCTAGGCACTTTTCCTGATATTGATTTATACCCCCCTATTGACTATAGCCTTTTTACAGAAAAACATATTGCTTTTGACCTTGTTTATAATCCTGAAGAAACTGAATTTTTAAAAAGAGCAAAGGCTAACGGTGCAGTCACCAAAAATGGTTATGAGATGCTTATACATCAGGCTAAAAAGGCCTGGCGTATATGGAATAAATAGCAGCTGCTGCTTTCGTTTTACCACCATATATTAATTATATCTGCAAAAATTATAAGAAGGATATTGAGAAATTAATGTTTTTCTTTGAATTTTACAATGGCTTTACTATCTTTCGGCATTAAAGCAATATAAACTTAAGCATTACAAGATGTTAGAAGAAAAGAATGATAACCTGCACAATGCAGACGGACAGCAGCAGAATGATTCTGCTAAAGAAATGGTACAGGAAAATCTAGTACCTGATAATGACAGCCTACAGGAAAATAATGACGGTCTTGATATCAATTCGAGCATACATGAAACAGAAGGGCAACTGCCTTTTGCGCCTGAAGAGGTATTAAATGCCGGTAAAGAAACTGAAAAAGAGAATACAGGTGCTCCTGCTAAGCAAAGGACAGCCGTAGATGATATTGAAGACTCTAATGCCGAAGAAAGTGAAGACGATTCACTGTCTGACAGGCACAGCATACCGCAGCAAAACTATGAAGCGATGTCTATGGAGCAGCTTACTGATGAACTTGAAAAGCTGGTAGGCTATGAAAAAGTAATGTCAGTTAAAGAGCATATTGAGGAAATAAAAAAAGAATTCACTTCTAAATACAACCATTTTATAGAGGAAAAGAAAGATGAGTACAGCCATAATAATGATGGCGATGCAACTGATTTTGAATATAATTTTCCTTTAAAAAACAGGTTTGACGAACTGTATAACCAATACAGGGATAAAAAAAACAGCCACTTTAAAAAACTGCAGACTGACCTTAAGGGCAATCTTGAAAAAAGGGTAGCTATTATTGAGGAGCTTAAAAACCTTATTGACGGCGGTGAAGAAAATATGAGTGACGCGTTAAAACACGTTAATGATATAAGGGAACAATGGAAAAACGCCGGTCCTATTCCGCGTGATAAATATAACCATGTCTGGAATAATTTTCACTTTCATATAGAGCGTTTTTATGACCATCTGCACCTTGACAGGGAAGCAAGGGATGTTGACTTTAAACACAACCTTGAACAGAAGCAAAAAATAATTGCACGTGTAGAAGAGCTTGTAAACGAAGAAGATATTACAAAAGCATTTCGTGAACTTCAGTCGCTACACAAAATATGGAAGGAAGAAATTGGTCCTGTTTCCCGCGAACACCGTGAAGAAATTTGGGAAAGGTTTAGTGAGCTTACCAAGCAGCTGCATGACAGGCGTGAAGCCTTTTTTGCAAAAGCAAAAGAGCGCGAAGAAGAGAATCTTAAAAAGAAACAGGATATTATTGCTGGGATAAATGCTGTTGCACAGGAAACAGTAAGCAACCACAGCGGATGGCAGGGACAGATACAAAAAATTGAAGCACTGCGCAATGAGTTTTTCCATGCCGGTAAAGTGCCAATAGAGGTTAATGAAGGTACCTGGGCAGCGTTTAAAGATGCTGTAAGGAACTTTAACTCAGTTAAAAATTCTTTTTATAAGGATATAAAGAAAGACCAGCAGGAAAACCTGAATAAAAAACTCGAATTGGTTGAAAAGGCCAAATCTTTAAAAGATAATGAAGATTTTGCAGCTACAACGCCTATAATGAAACAAATACAGGAGGAGTGGAAAACCATAGGGCACGTGCCAAGAAAATACTCTGATACCGTTTGGAAAGAGTTTAAGGCTGCCTGTAATCATTATTTTGACAGGCTTCATGCTGTGAGGAATGAGGTGAATAAAGAAGAAATTGAGGCTTTTGAGAAGAAAAAAGAATATCTTGAAAATCTTAAGGATTTTGAACTAACCGGAGATCATAAAACCGATCTTGATGCTATTAAAAAGCATATAGATAACTGGAAAACCATCGGGCGTGTACCACAGGCAAGAAGGCACATAGAAGGGAAATTCAACAAAATACTTGATGCCCTTTTTGATAAACTGAGCCTTTCTAAAAAAGAAACAGAAATGGTTAAGTTTAATAACCGCCTTGAGCATTTAGCCGAAAATGATGATACACGAAAACTGGAAAATGAGCAGATTTTTATTATGCGCAAAATAGACGAGGTGCAAAGCGAAATTTTACAGCTTGAAAATAACATCCAGTTTATCTCGAGCGCAAAAGCTGATAACCCTTTTATTAAAGAGGTGAATAAAAGTATAGAACGCCACAAAGAAGAACTTAGAACCTGGAGAGAAAAACTTAAGCAGATAAGAAGCTTTAATAAATAATTTTCAAAAAGCACTCTTCACAAGAGAGTGCTTTTTCAGTATATAAAAGTTAAGCATGAAATTACAAAGCTTTATAAAAACTAATACCTTAATACACTAACAATGGGAAGTATTTTGCTTATTATAGGTATATGCATTGTTGCCTATAATGTTATTGTTAATACTTCTAACCTATCTAAGCTTATTGGCTTTTGTTTTAATTATAATACATTAAATGGTTACTGGGGTACTTATGCTAAATTTGGATTTCATGGCAGGGCTATTTTTTCAAGCATAATAGGCTTTGTTATTGCTCTGATTGTTTATATAATACTTGCACCTATCATCATAGTAAGACAAGTAATTTATAAAAAAGCTACCGAAAAACGAAAAGTAGCAGGTTTATATTTTGAATATTCTGATAATTACAAATTGGAAGCTGTAACCGATCTTTATACAAATATTGAACAAATTGGGCTAAAACAACCTCCAAAAAACCTTACGGGCATTACAAAAATTGACCTTCTGACTGTATTAACAGATCTTACAGAACAATATAAGACAGTTGATAAAAAGGTCGATTTTGATGTTATGCAAGAAATAAATTTGGGAGGCAAAGTTGCCACAATACCTATTTTAGTTAATGTTTATTCCGATTCTTATCCCGTATATCTTATATACACTGAAGAACATGCTATTCAGTATAAAAACATAAATCAAGAATTGCAGAAAAACGGTATAATACATAGTGTATATTATTCTGTTTTACCTATTGAAGAACCTACTTTTTCCGTTAAAGAAAATAATATGATAACAGCTTAATTATAATTTTTTAGCCTCGTTCCAAAAAACATCCATTTCAGCCAACGTCATATCAGCAAGTGGTTTACCAATTTCTGAAGCTTTGCTTTCAAGATACTGAAAACGCTTTATAAATTTTTTATTGGTGCGCTCCAGTGCATCTTCGGGGTTAATATTTAAAAAGCGGGCGTAATTAATCATGGAGAAAAGCACATCGCCAAATTCAGCTTCTATTTTTTCCTTATCACCTGATTTTACTTCTTCCTGAAACTCTTCCATTTCTTCCTGCACTTTATCCCAAACCTGGTGTGGCTCGTCCCAGTCAAAACCTACTCCTTTAGCCTTATCCTGTATCCTGCTTGCCTTTACTAATGCCGGTAAACTTTTTGGCACACCTTCCAGCACAGATTTTTTACCTTCTTTAAGTTTCAGCTTTTCCCAGTTTTGCTTTACTTGTTCTTCATTTTCTACAACAGTATCACTATAAATATGAGGATGGCGGTGTATCAGGTTGTCGCATATTTCATTAGCCACATCAGCAATATCAAAATCATTGGTTTCACTACCTATTTTAGCATAAAACACAATATGCAGCAATATATCTCCAAGTTCCTTTTTAACTTCCTGTAAATTATTGTCGAGTATTGCATCACCTAACTCATACGTTTCCTCGATAGTAAGGTGGCGCAGGCTTTGCAATGTCTGTTTTTTATCCCAAGGGCATTTTTCCCTTAAATCGTCCATTATATCTAAAAGCCTGTTAAATGCATCAAGCTGTTGCTGGCGGGTATTCATATTGTATCAGTATTATATAGTAAGAAAATAATAATCATTTTAACGTTATACAAATATATGCTTTACCATAGTATATGTATAATATCCTCTTTGGTTTTTGGCATTCTGCTACTGTCAAGTTAAATGCGTTGGCAATCAGTTCAGTTTACTTTTTTATATATTTACAAATACTAAACATCTGAAATGAAAAAATTATTACTCATCATCACTTTCAGCTTTTTCTTTAGCGGATACGGACAGCCTGAAAAAGATGCGCTGTTACAGAGAGATATTGAGCAGGTAAAGGATACCTTGGCTTTAATGAAATACTTGAATCAATGTACCGTTGAGTTTTTTAAAATGACTAAAGAAGAAATTAAAAAAGTAACAGCCATTTTACATATTACTATGAAAATACAATTGTAAGTAATAATCCTGCTCCCTCAATTAATATTCCGGAGTATTTGGGTTATAAAAATGGATATGTACCGCCAACATGGCAATACTTTTTGACTCCCGTTTTTGAGAAAAATGCTTTGCAGTTGATAAATTTAATTGAAACTTATGGCTATCCTACAAGCAAAAGGATTTATGGCTCAGCCAATGCTACAACCTGTACGGTTATAGTAGACAGGGCACCTCAAAAATACAAAGACATCCTTTGGACCCTTACTGAAAAGGGAAAAGCGAAGAGGAAACATGACTGATATTGATTTCGAGTTCTGTAAGTTTTTTATAAAGAGTAATAAATGCGTATCTGTAAAAGAATTTATGCGCTTTAATAAAAAAATGGAAAAACTTGGTGCAAAAATGAAAATGCCCGATGAATAAGGCTATCTGCCAGTTTCCAGTTGCTTTGTTGCCTTTACAATTTTTTCTGAAAGACTGTTAAGCCATACCAACTGTTCTATTATCAGTTGCGATTCCTGCATTTTCAGGTTAAATTCATCTTCGTTAGTAAGGTGGCTTTCCTGAAGCTCCTGAGCCCTGATGTTTTTAAGCTCTGTAAAACGCATAGCCAGTTCTTCACGCTGCCCGTCACTTTCGTTAACTTCCTGTAAGCCCATACTAAGCAAAGCAGCCGATTTATCTAAATTTTTAATCACAGTGTTTACTACTACATTAAAAGCCTCCGAAGCTTTAGATGTTTTGTGCGACTGTATATATGTTCCCAGTGATGCCATTGACGATAACAGGGTATGGTTAAGCACCGCAAGTTTGTATACCTGCTGCTGCTGTTTTTGCTTAGATTTTGGCTCCTGCGCCATGCGCTGATAGGAAGCCATAAGATTACCCAGTTCTATAAACGCGTTTTTACGCGCAAGCCTGTATGATGTTGGTACATTGCCTTTATTATTATACAATCCTGATATTTCGTTAAGGTAATCCCTGTTAGCCTCAATAGATTTTTTTATAAAAACCGGC
>JBQGDD010000208.1:0-3201 GCA_052038845.1 Dyadobacter sp.
TTTCTCTTCTGCCGAAACTGTATCTACAAGTATAGGTGTTGAAATAAATAATGATGAATATGTACCTACAACAATACCTATAAGCATTGCAAATATAAATCCTCGTATAGACTCACCACCAAACACAAACATTATAAGTAACACAAATATTACCGTTAATGATGTATTTATTGTTCTTGACATAGTAGTATTGATAGATTTGTTAACTATATCATTAAAGCTGCCCTGAGTTTTACCAGAAAGGTACTCCCTTACCCTGTCAAAAACAATTACGGTATCATTTAGTGAGTAACCTATAACAGTAAGTATAGCAGCAATAAAGTGTTGGTTCATTTCCATCTGGAAAGGTGCAAACTTGTAGAATGCTGAATATATACCTAAAACTATGATAACATCATGAGTTACAGCGGCTACAGCACCAAGACTGTATTGCCATTTCCTGAAACTAATCATCAAGTATAAGAAAACCATTGCCAGCGAACCGCCTACTGCCCAGTATGAATTTGTTTTAATATCATCTGCAATTGTAGGCCCTACTTTAGATGCCTGTAATATACCAAACTCTTTGCCATCATACGTTTTTACAAACTGGTCATAAGTTATCTCCTGTGTATAAAACTTTTTAAGATTTTCATACATTATTCTGTTTACCTGCTCGTCAGCTTCTACAGTATGTTCTTCTACTTTATATTTTGTTGTGATTCTTAGCTGTGAATCGCTACCAAAAATTTTTGCATCTACACCACTTTCAAATGCTGCAGCCAAATCATTTTTAACATCTTCAACAGATACTGTTTTATCAAATTTTACCTGGAATGTACGTCCACCTACAAAGTCAACGCCCTGGTCAAGTCCGTTAGTAAATAAAGAAACAAAACTTGCTACAATCAATATTCCGGATATTGTATAAGCAATTTTCTTTTTGCCAAGGAAATCAAAGTTAAAGTTCCTGAACCAGTTTTTAGATATCGAAGTATCAAAGGTGTAGCTTCTGTTTTTACCTGCACCCCAGTCTAATAATAACCTTGTTACAAAAATAGCTGTAAATAATGATGTGAATATACCTATCAATAAAGTAGTAGCAAATCCTTTTACCGGTCCTGTACCAAATATTAAAAGCACCAAACCTGTAAGTATTGTAGTTACGTTAGCATCGGTTATCGCTGACATAGCACCTTTCCAGCTAAAAGAAATCCTTATAGCCTCGTCCAGTGTTTTACCAAGCCTTAACTCTTCTTTTGCCCTTTCATAAATAATAATATTGGCATCTACAGCAGTACCCATAGTTAATACAATACCTGCTATACCTGGCAGCGTTAATACCGCACCTATACTGGCAAGGAAACCAAAAAGGAATAACAAGTTAACCACAAGGGCAATATTGGCAAACCAGCCTGCCTTACCATAATAAATTATCATCCATAATGATATAAGCAGTAAACCAACAAGAGCTGACGTTATACCATTATCTATAGCCTCCTGACCTAATGAAGGACCAACAATTTCTGACTGTACAATATCTGCAGATGCAGGTAGCTTACCCGCCCTTAGTATGTTTGCTAAATCTTTCGTTTCTGAAACATCAAATGAACCTGATATCTGAGAACGTCCTCCTGAAATTGCACCTGTTGTAACACCGGGGGCAGAATAAACTATATTATCAAGCACGATAGCAATATAACCCTGCTCAGAATAGGCTTTACCCGTAAGTTTTTCCCATTCCTGCGCACCTCTTGAATTCATTTGCATTTCTACCGATGGTTTACCCATTTGGTCAAATGATTCGTTTGCTCCGGTTATAACACTCCCTCCAAGTGGTGGCACATTGTTTTTATTACTCTTTAATGCATAAAGCTCAACAAAACCCTCTCTTCTTCTAACATCTTCTTTTCCCCATGCAAAACGCACATAACGCTGCTCTCCTGTTAATCCTGAACGAATATCATTTCTTCTTAACCATGAGTTTACTTTTGCAGTATCCTTAATTGCTGCAACACCAATTATTGGTCCCTGCCCAGGTACAAGCTTATCAAATAAAGGATTGTTACCTAATGCTGGGTTTGCAGTATCAGCAGCAGTATCCGTAAGTAAAGAGTCGATAGCTGATTTTGCCTGTGTAGTTTCTGTAGTAGCAACTTCAGTCTTCTCTGTAGCTTTTAATGTTTCGTTAGCACTTAATAAAAAGTTTTGAAGCTCATTTATTTTATAAGTTTCCCAAAACTCAAGCTGTGCAGTACTCTGTAACAGTTTTTTAACTCGGTCAATATCTTTTGCTCCCGGCAATTCAACAAGTATTCTACCAGATTCACCCAATTTTTGGATATTTGGCTGAACAACACCAAACTTGTCAATTCGCTCAGATATTACCCTAAAAGCACTGTCAACAGATTCACTAACTTTTTTTCTAATAATAACTTTAACCTCGTTATCACTCATTTTAGGATTAATATCATCCATTATCCTGTTTGTAAACAGTTCTGGAGATGCAAGTTTTAATGAACCTTTAGATTCTTTATCAAAAGCAATAAAAAATGCATCGATGTAATCCTGATTACCCTGATAATTTTTCTGGGCCTCATCAAGAGCTTTATTAAATATAGGGTTGGTTGAATTATTAGCGAGCCCTTTAAGTATATCTTTAACAGATATCTGAAGTACTACGTTTATACCGCCTTCAAGGTCAAGCCCTTTATTAATTTGTTTGTTCCTAACTTCATTATATGTATAATTAAATACCGGATAAACTTCTATTCTTCCAATTGAATCCAGATATTGTAATTCTTTTTGTGAATCGCCTTTGGCATAAGCCTTAGCGTCATCCTGAATTTTTCCTGCAACAAAAGTGAAAGAAAGCTGGTAGATACATACTATAGCAAAAAGTATAGCGAAAAATTTAACGAGTCCCTTATTCTGCATTATTACTAAAAATTAATTATTCCAATTTTTTAAAAACGAGCAAATATATAATATACCAAAAGATTAACCAATTTATTTCTAAATTATATCTTAAAAAAAAAGACTGCCTGTGGCAGTCTTAATATTATATAGGCAAACCTTTATTAAAGAACTGATTTTAAATCAGCATTCATGCTCCTTACAGCGTCTGCACTTTTTGCAAACAGTGCTTTCTCGTTCTCGTCAAGGTTAATATCTACTATTTCTTCAATACCGTTTTTACCTATAATACAGGGTACACCTAAG
>JBQGDD010000209.1:0-18323 GCA_052038845.1 Dyadobacter sp.
TAAAAAAGAATATACTGCCAATGATATTATTAAGGTAACTGTTGATGTTAAAAACTCCGGCAAGGCTGATGGTAAGGAAGTAGTACAGTTATACTCTACTAAAACTGACTCTAAAGTGCAACGGGCTGCTAAAGAACTTAAGGCGTTTAATAAAGTAAATGTAAAGTCGGGCGGTACAGAAAAAGTAACATTAACCGTGCCTGTAAAAGAACTGGCATATTATGATGAAGCATCTAAAAAATGGACTGTAGAACCCGGAAGTTATACTTTTAAAATAGGTAACTCCTCAAGAGATATTAAACAGGAAATTACTATCAGTATAAAGTAATTACAGTACATTAAAAACCGGCTGTCTTAAATTAGCTTCAACTATTTTAAGACAGCCTTTTATATACACTAAGGTTATGAAAAAACATATAGTTTCGGCGTTAATGGTTCTGCTCCTGCTTTCCAGCTGCTCTGCTGTAAAAGAGAAAAATATCGCAACAGCTAAGTATGAAGCCAACTGGGAGTCTATGGCGGGGTACAGCGATGCTGCCGAATGGTTTAAAGATGCTAAGTTTGGTATTTATGCCCATTGGGGTGTGCTTTCGGTTCCTGCCTATGCTAACGACTGGTATCCGCGCAATATGCATATTGAAGGCAGTGATGAGTATAACCACCATGTAGCTACATACGGAAAGCCATCGGAATTTGGCTATCATGATTTTGTGCCCCTTTTTAAAGCCGAGGCTTTTGATGCCGGTGAATGGGCTGAACTTTTTGTAAAGTCAGGTGCAAAATTTGGCGGCATAGTAGCCGAACATCATGATGGCTGGGCTAATTGGGATAGTGAAATAACTCCGTGGAACGCTATGGATATGGGACCTAAAAGGGATTTAGTTGGCGAACTGGAAAAAGCCATACATAGCAGGGGGTTAAAATTTGTAACATCATTTCATATTGCACGAAACCTACAGGTAAATAAGGACGAACCCGAAAAATGGAATGATGATATTTCTTACTTCCCGTACAATCCGGAAATGCCTACTTCAAGTGAAGACCCCTTACTGGCTAAAATGTATGGCAACATACCCAAAAATCAGTTTTATAACGAATGGCTGGGTCAGTTAAAAGAGGTAATAGACAACTACTCGCCAGACCTTATTTATTTTGACAGTAAATTAGATAAACTACCCGACAGCATTAAAGCGCAGTTTGCAGCCCATTACCTTAACCATGCCACAGTTAAAAACAAACAGGTAGTTATTACCCATAAAGAAGGCGAGCTGCCTAAAAGCGTTAGTATAGAAGATTTGGAAAAAGGCAGGATGAACGCCATTACCAAAGATTTTTGGCTGACTGATGAAACTGTATCTATATGGAGCTGGAGCTATGTAAATGGTTTACAGTTAAAATCTGCTGATGAAATTATAGACCTACTGGCTGATATTGTGAGCAAAAACGGGGCACTTATGCTTAATGTATCGCCTATGGCAAACGGCATTATACCTAAAGACCAGCAGGAGGTATTACTAACTATTGGCAAATGGCTTAAAGTTAATGGCGAAGCCATTTACAGTACCCGCACATGGGAGGTTTTTGGCGAAGGCCCTACAAAGCAGGAGAAGTCTGGTATGTTTTTAGATAAAATAACCTTCACTGCACAGGATGTTCGCTATTCACGTAAAGGCAATACAATATATGCCATAGTACTGGGCTGGCCCGGCAACAGTAAACAAGTAACCTTAAATTCGTTTACCGAAGCAATACTGGGAAATAAAGTACCCAAAGTAAAAAAACTGAGTATATTGGGAACACCCGACAAGGTAACCTTTACCCAAAATGATAAAGGTCTGCATTTTATTACCCCGGATACTGTTGTTGATGAAAAAGCCTTTGTTGTAAAAATAGAAACAAGATAAACTAAAAGCCTCCCCTTGGGGCAAATATTAGATTAATTTGTCATTGCGAGAAGGAACGACGAAACAATCTTTTAAGGCAATAGCCAAAAGGCATAAGGCAAACAGATTGCCACGCTCCATTACACTGCGCTCGCTATGACATAAAGGCTGTTTACTGTGACTGCTACTGCAAACTTTAGTCAAGATTCCTCAATTCCGCTGCACTGCATTCGGAATGGAAAACTGTCAACTGTAAACCGTAACTGAAACACCTTCATTGCGATGAGGAACGACGAAGCAATCTTTTAAGGCAATAGCCAAAAGGCATAAGGCAAACAGATTGCCACGCTACGTTACACTTCGCTCGCAATGACGTAAAGGCTTTTTACTGTGACTGCAAACTTTAGTCAAGATTCCTCAATTTCGCTGCGCTGGAAACTGTCAACTGTGAACCGTAAACTGATTACTGATTCATCAGGCTTTCAATCTCATCAGCTTCTATCGGTATGTTGCGCATCAGGTTAAATGGTTCGCCATTTTCCTGTATAACCACATCATCCTCAAGGCGGATTCCAAAACCTTCGGCAGGAATGTAAATGCCCGGTTCTACCGTAAACACCATATTGGCGGTCATTGGCTCATGCAATAGTCCGTAATCATGCGTGTCCAGCCCCATGTGGTGCGAAGTACCGTGCATAAAGTATTTTTTATACGCAGGCCATTCGGGGTTCTCGTTTTGTACATCGGCTTTATCCAATAGTCCAAGACCTAATAATTCTGATGTCATTAATTTACCAACTTCTATGTGGTACTGTTTCCACAGCGTGCCGGGTACAAGCATTTTTGTTGCTTCGTTTTTAACCCTTAATATGGCATTATATATTTCTTTCTGCCTTTTAGTAAACTTACCCGATACCGGTATCGTACGGCTCATATCACTGGAATAGTTAGCATACTCTGCACCAACGTCAAACAGTATCAGGTCGCCGTCTTTACACTGCTGGTTGTTTTCTATATAATGCAGTACGTTAGCGCTGTTACCCGAAGCAATAATAGGCGTATATGCAAACCCTTTAGAACGGTTACGGATAAATTCGTGAATAAACTCTGCCTCAATCTCATATTCCATTACACCCGGCTTAGTAAAACTAAGCACCCTGCGGAAACCTTTTTCTGTAATATCGCAGGCTTTTTGTATCAGGTCGATTTCTTCACTTTCCTTAACAGAGCGTATTTTTTGCAGTATAGGGTTGCTTTTGGCTACCTGGTGGGCAGGATATTTTTCTTTCCACCATTTTATAAAGCGGTCTTCGCGGGTTTGTGTTTGTACTGCTGAACGGTAGTGCTCGTTTGTATTTATGTAAATGGTATCGCAGTAAGTCATTATCTCAAAAAGTACCTTTTCAAAATCCTGAAGCCAATGCACGTTTTTTATACCTGAAACCTCAAGGGCACGCTCTTTAGTAAGTTTTTCACCTTCCCATACGGCAATATGCTCATTGGTTTCACGTATAAAAAGTATTTCACGCTGATGCTCATAAGGAGCATCGGGGCACAGTAACAGTATACTTTCTTCCTGGTCAGCCCCGCTCAGGTAAAAAATATCACGGTGCTGTTGGAACGGCATGGTGCTGTCGGCACTTATCGGGTAAATATCGTTAGAGTTGAATACCGCCACGCTTTTGGGCTTCATCTCTGCCATAAATTTTTTACGGTTTTTAATGAAAAGGTTGCGGTCTATCTGATGGTATTTCATGATAATAAAAATTTTTAATTTGAGAGTTTCAAAAATACTAAAGATTATTGATAATGTAAGGTTGTATTGCTATTAATGATTTATGTTAATGGGTTAATTGTTAACTTTGCGGCAAACAGTACAGCAATGAAAATTACATTTAAAATATTATTTCTTTTAATAGCCTTTGCCTCCACAGCTCAGGACAAACAGCCTTATCAGCTTTACAGTAAAGGAGGGAAGAAAACTACCTATAAAAAACTGCTTAAAGCGGCATCAGGTACCGATGTGGTGCTTTTTGGGGAACACCATGATAATTCACTCAATCACTGGCTGCAACTGGAGCTGACTAAAGACCTTGCCGAAAGCAAAAGCCTTATTTTGGGTGCCGAAATGATAGAGGCTGATAACCAAAAACAATTAAACCAATACCTGAAAGGAGAAATAGATCAAAAGGCTTTTGATACCCTTGCCCGCCTGTGGAACAACCATAAAACGGATTATAAGCCTTTAGTTGACTTTGCTAAAGAAAAACAGTTTCCTTTTATTGCGACTAACATTCCCCGGAAGTATGCCAGTATGGTGTACAAAAAAGGCTTCGCGGCACTGGACACCCTGCCGGATAACGAAAAAGCATGGATGGCTCCGCTACCTGTGCCTTATGATGCTACTTTGCCGGGCTATGTAAAAATGCTCGAAATGATGGGCGGGCACGGTGGCGATAACCTGCCTAAAGCGCAGGCGGTAAAAGATGCTGCTATGGGCTATTTTATATCTCAGAATCTTAAACCGAATACTGTTTTTATACATTATAACGGAACCTATCACAGTGATAATTTTGAGGGTATAAACTGGTACCTTAAAAAATACAGCCCCGGGGTTAAGATTGTTACCATAGCGGCGGTATCTCAAAAAGATATAAGCAAACTGGAAGATGAACATCTCAACAAAGCCGACTTTATACTGGTTATAGATGAGGATATGACAAAGACGTATTGATACTTAATATCGTTAAATATTGACTTTCAGGATAATTTAGCTATGCGGGTAGATGCTATACAAAACACCTACTTTATACTGATTATAAATTAAGTCGAAATGGTTGTAGTTATTGGGTATTAGCTGTATTTTTGTTTGATTTTTTAAATAAAACTTACTATTTTAATCCAATACTATGGCAAAATCTGCACTATTAGGGTCGTCACTTGCAAAAAAATACTGGATGGCTTTAACAGGTTTATTTCTCTGCCTGTTCCTTGTCGGGCATTTAATCGGTAACTTACAGTTACTTGCTTCCGATGGCGAAGCGGCATTGCGTTTTAATACTTACGCACTTTTCATGACTACTAACCCCGCAGTAAAAATACTGTCGTATGTTACTTACATATCGATAATTTTCCATGCGGTAGATGGTATTGTACTAACAGTGCAAAACCGCAGGGCAAGGCCTGTTAAGTATGTGAAGAACAAGCCTGAAGCCAATACAGTTTGGGCTTCAAGGAATATGGCTGTTTTAGGTACTATTATCCTTGTTTTTATCGTAGCGCACATGTCTAACTTCTGGGCAAAAATGCATTTTGATAAGGGTATGGATTTACAGACTATATCTATAAGTGCAGGCGGTATGGAACAGGAGTTTTATGTAACTACAGATGGCAGTTATATGCCAAAAGCACAGGTTGAACAGGGAATGATAGTAATTAAGGACAGAAAATATTTTTATGATGCCCAGGCAGATGTAAAAATTAAAGAGGGCTACCTTGACCTGCATAAAATTACTGTAGCATTTTTTAAAGATGCTAAATATGGGTTAGTGTACACATTGCTTTATGTGTTCTCTATGTTTGTGCTTGCTTTTCACCTGTTTCATGGTTTTGGCAGTGCATTCCAGTCATTGGGAGTTAACAATCCAAAATACAATATGTTAATTAAAAATTTCGGAAAAGCATTCTCTATAGTAGTACCGCTACTGTTTGCTATCATTCCGTTATACATTCACTTCTTTCTAAAAGCTTAATTATATGGCATTAGATTCTAAAATACCAAAAGGACCCATTTCAAGTAAATGGACTGATTATAAAGACCACATTAACCTAGTAAACCCTGCCAACAAGCGTAATATAGACGTTATTGTTGTAGGTACAGGGCTTGCCGGAGGTTCTGCCGCGGCAACCCTTGCCGAGCTTGGCTACAACGTTAAGGCTTTCTGCTTTCAGGATTCGCCACGCCGTGCACACTCTATTGCGGCACAGGGTGGTATTAACGCTGCTAAAAACTATCAGGGAGATGGTGACTCTACTTTCAGGTTGTTTTATGATACTGTAAAAGGGGGTGACTACCGTGCGCGTGAAGCAAACGTACACCGCCTTGCTGAGGTCTCAGCTAATATTATTGACCAGTGTGTTGCACAGGGTGTACCATTAGCAAGGGAATATGGCGGATTGTTGGACAACCGTTCTTTTGGAGGTACACTTGTATCACGTACGTTTTATGCTAAAGGGCAAACTGGTCAGCAGTTATTGCTTGGCGCCTATTCTGCCATGAACCGCCAGATAGGGCGTGGTAAAATACAGATGTACAACCGCCACGAAATGCTTGATGTAGTTGTGGTAAACGGTAAAGCAAGAGGTATCATTGCCCGTGATCTTATCACAGGTGCTATAGAAAGACATTCGGCGCATGCCGTAGTTATTGCTTCAGGAGGGTATGGCAACGTATTTTTCCTTTCTACCAACGCTATGGGAAGTAACGCTACTGCTGCATGGAAAATACATAAAAAAGGAGCATTTTTTGCAAATCCTTGTTACACACAAATTCACCCAACGTGTATTCCGGTATCTGGAGACCACCAGTCTAAACTGACCCTGATGTCTGAGTCGTTACGTAATGACGGACGTATATGGGTTCCTAAAAAACAGGAAGATGCACAGGCTATCCGTGAAGGGAAATTAAAACCTACACAGCTTGCTGAGGAAGACAGGGATTACTACCTTGAAAGAAGGTACCCTTCTTTCGGTAACCTTGTACCGCGTGACGTTGCATCGCGTGCTGCTAAAGAAAGGTGTGATGCCGGCTTTGGTGTAAACAAAACAGGTGAAGCGGTTTACCTTGATTTTGCTTCGGCTATTATGCGTTATGGTAAAGAGCAGGCTAAGATAAAAGGTCTTAATACAGAAGATGAAACCCTTGTTAAAAAACTGGGTACAGAAGTTATAGAGAACAAGTATGGTAACCTTTTCCAGATGTATGAAAAAATCGTGGATGAGAACCCTTATGTAACTCCAATGATGATATATCCTGCGGTTCACTATACCATGGGTGGTATTTGGGTAGATTATAACCTGATGACAACTATTGAGGGCTGCTACGCTATTGGAGAGGCAAACTTCTCTGACCACGGAGCTAACAGGCTTGGTGCTTCGGCACTGATGCAGGGTCTTGCAGACGGTTATTTTGTGTTACCATATACTATTGGTGACTACCTGTCTAAAGATATCCGTACAGGGAAAATATCAACTGACTTACCAGAGTTTGAAGAAGCAGAAAACAATGTAAGGGCACAGCTTGAGCGTTTTATAAATAATAACGGAACACATACTGTAGATCATTTCCACAAGCGTTTAGGTAAAATAATGTGGGATAAAGTAGGTATGGCACGTAATGCTCAGGGGCTTACCGAAGCAATTTCGGAAATTGCCGCCCTTCGTGAAGAGTTTTACAGAGATGTAAAGGTGCCGGGCACAATGGACAGCTTTAACCAGGAATTGGAAAAAGCAATGCGTGTTGCCGATTTCCTTGAATTAGGAGAGCTTTTTGCTAAAGATGCATTACATAGGAGAGAATCATGCGGTGGACATTTTAGGGAAGAGTATCAGACAGAAGAAGGTGAAGCACAGCGTGATGATGAGAACTTTGCTTATGTAGCCGCTTGGGAATACAAAGGAAATCCAAGTGATGCCGTACTGCATAAAGAAGACCTTGTGTTTGATAATATTAAATTAGTACAGAGAAGTTATAAATAAGATTTCAGTACAGAGAATTGAGTCGTTAGCTAAGCCTCAATACTCGATACTCAATACTTAATACTCAAAAAGATGAATCTTACATTAAAAATATGGCGCCAGAAAGACGCCCGCGATAAAGGAAGAATGGTTGATTATCAAATCAGCAATGTGTCTGGGGATATGTCGTTCCTGGAGATGCTTGATGTTTTGAATGAAGACCTTAATAATAAAGGGGAAGACCCTGTAGCTTTTGACCATGACTGCCGTGAGGGTATTTGTGGTATGTGTTCGCTGTTTATTAATGGTGAAGCGCATGGACCTGACAGGGGTGTTACTACCTGCCAGCTGCACATGAGGAAGTTTAAGGATGGTGATACTATATTTATAGAGCCTTTTCGTGCTAAAGCGTTCCCTGTAATAAAAGACCTTGTTGTTGACAGGACTTCTTTTGACAGGATACAGCAGTCGGGTGGTTTTATATCGGTAAACACATCCGGGCGTACTCAGGATGCCAATGCTATCCCAATTAAAAAGCACGATGCTGATAAAGCTTTTGATGCTGCTACCTGCATTGGGTGCGGTGCCTGTGTGGCAAGCTGTAAAAACTCATCTGCTATGCTGTTTGTTTCGGCTAAGGTATCGCAGTTTGCATTGTTGCCTCAGGGTAAAGTTGAAGCTGCCGACCGTGTGCGTAATATGGTTGCAAAAATGGACGAAGAAGGTTTTGGTGCCTGTACCAATACAGGTGCCTGCGAAGTAGAGTGCCCTAAAGGTATTTCTCTTGAAAATATTGCCCGTATGAACAGGGAGTATTTATTTGCAAGCCTTAAATAATTAAGAGACAAATCTGATATAATAAACGCCTCTTATAATAAGGGGCGTTTTTTGTTAAAACAAATTTTAGCTGTAAGATATTTTGTACCTTGGGAATATTAAAAAATCGAAGATGAAAATAGCCCTTATACAAACCCACCTATCCTGGGAAGATCCGCAGGCAAACCGGGATAATTTTACTGATAAAATAAAGAGCATAAAAGAAAAACCCGACCTTATTGTACTGCCCGAAACATTTGCAACGGGCTTTACAATGGAGCCGCATAACGTTGCCGAAGCACCCGATGGAAAATCGGTAACGTGGATGAAGGAAATAGCAGCAGAATATAACTGTGCTATTACAGGCAGCCTGGTTATAAAAGAGGATGGCAGGTATTACAACCGTATGTATTTTGTAGAGCCTGACGGTAAAACAACCATTTATAATAAAAGACATTTGTTTACCCTTGCAGGAGAAGACGAAGAGTACACACCCGGCACGGAAAAAGTTATTGTTGATTATAAGGGCTGGAAAATATGCCTGCAGGTTTGCTATGACCTTCGTTTCCCAGTATTTGCACGAAATGTTGAGGATTATGATGTGCTGTTATACCCGGCAAACTGGCCTGACCAGCGCATACTGGCATGGGACACCTTACTGCCGGCACGTGCTATAGAAAATATGTGCTATGTAATTGCTGTAAACCGCGTAGGCGAAGATGATAAAGGCAATATCCATAGCGGACACTCACAGGTTATTGATTATCTTGGCGGTTATATGCTCGAACCACAGGAAGCTGATGATGTGTTTATTGTTACCCTTGATAAAGATGCCAAGGCTAAAGCCCGTGAAAAATATGGATTTTTAAATGACAGGGACAGCTTTACCTTACAGGAAGGATAAAGGGCTGCTCAACATCCCAGTTGGCGCGAACGTCAACTGGTTTGCCATCTGGCATTTGCAGGTATATTACTTCTTCGGGTTGTCTTCTATCCATATAACTGCCACTGTCCCAAACACCATTGCCATTATCGTCATATATAAGCCTTATGGTAAAACCGTTTGGTTCCAGCAGGTCAAAATTAATCTGGGTTTCACCTTCAGAATATTCAGAGGCAATTACTTTCCCTTTTGGGTCGGTTATTTCAAGAATTATAGGGAAGCGGTCAACATTCTGCAGGTTTATACGCAGATTGCCGTAATCTGCATAGCTGCGGGTAGAGAGTTTATAATTTAAAGTATCATTCTGTTTACCATAAAAATCTTCAAATGCGCCTGGCATCATGGTAAAGTTATATTTCTGATTTTCTTCTTTTTCAAAATCAAATTCCACCCTCTGCTCAAAAGGAATATGTTTTAGCGAGAACCTTACAGCAACAGAATCTTTATCGATAAGGCTTATTTTTGTACTGTCTATATTTACAACAGGCGTAGCTGTCTTTAACGTGAACTTATCCCTAAAGTGCAGGTTGCCTCTTTGTACTGCCTCAATGGTTAAGGAATCTTTCGCTTTCATTTCCTTAAACTTGGGTGTAAACTCTTTTATAGAATCATTATAACGCATGATAACCTTTAATGAGTCTGCCTGTATATCCCTGGGCAGCCAAACCTGTAACGAATCTTTATCAGGCACATTGGTAGTCAGGCTGCGTATGTCTTCAGTTCCTGTACCGTTTTTTACATCTACCGTAAAGTTTTTAGCTTTACCTTCATGTCCTATATACAATCTGTTGGATGATGCCTGCGTAACCCTGCCAGGTTTAAATACGGGCTGTTCTTTAAATAGCTCCAGGAGGTAAACTGTATCAGTTGGTATTGAAACTGTATAAGGCAGAAAAGCTATTTTATCTGTTTTCGGGTCGTACCGGTAATTATTGTTCTTATCTTTTAAGGCAAATAAGTGATATTTACCCTCTTTAAGGTTTTGCAGGGAGTAATTCACCATACTATCCAGTGTATTGGTAACATAGCGTGGCTTTTCTTTGTATATGGTGCTGTCGTTAAACTTTTCATTAGCTTCATACAGCATTACTGTAACAAAATTATCAACATCTTTGCTGTAAGCATCTTTTATGCGTCCATTAAGTGTAAGTGAATCTATATAGGCACCCGTAGAGAACACAAACCGGAACTGTGAATAAGGATTACCTTCATTATTATCAATAATACTCTGCCCAAAGTTAAAACTATATGTAGTATTTTCTTCCAGCGTATCTTTAATCTTAATACTGATGAATTTACTGGCATTACCCATTGGTATAATATCCGGCTGCTCATTCATTGGAGGAGAAATAATAAGCTGTTTGTTTACATCTTTTATTTTAATATATTCATCAAAGTCAATACGGATTTCATTCCCCTTAAACTGTGTACTCATATTTCGGGGAGAACTGCCAACCATTACCGGGGGGATAGTGTCTTTTAATCCTCCGGTAATTGCTCCCCTTTTTGCACAGCCGGTAAATGTAAGTAACAACGAAAACAGCAGTGCTATAAAAAGCGTATATAGCAAAAATCGGTTCTTCAGCATAGTGTATTCTTTAACAGCACAAAATAACAATTATATTCAGTGTGATTAAAATGTTTTTTCTAAAATTATTAGTGCGCATAAGCAATGGTTACTACACTTACTTTGGCGTCTGTTATTTTTAATAAAGCCCTGCCGCAAGCCTCCAGTGTGGCACCTGTAGTAATAACGTCATCTACAAGTAAAAAGTGTTTGCCTGAGCTGCTGTTGCTGCTATCCACATCAAAAGTACTACCTGTAATTTCTGCCCGTGCGGTTATATTTTTTTTAGTTTGGGTTTTGGTGTATGTAGTCCGCAGTAATATATCTTCGTTATAATGTACCCCTAAGCCATCAGCCAGTGCCCTGCCAAATGCGGTAACCTGATTAAAGCCACGCTCCCGAAGTTTTTTAGGATGCAGCGGTACAGGAACAACATCGGTAACCGACTGTAATTCAGGGATGCTTTTCAGGTCATGTGCATACCAGCTCCCAATAAGTGCGCCTATTTCCTGTTTTCCTTTATATTTTAAGTTATGCACCAATTGCTGTACTATACCCTGCTTATGAAAATACACCATAGATGAAGCATATTCAACAGGCAGCCTGCCATAAAACCTTTTAAAAACCTCGTTGTTTTTAGTAAGGTGATGCCCTGTAAACGGCATATTGTGGCGGCACTGGGTGCATACTGCATTTTCGTTATCCAACAGTATAGTACTGCATCCGCTACAAACAGCAGGATAAAACAAATTGACTAAGCTTTTGAGCATTTTATAAGGGCGAAAATAATTTTCTGTTTTGGCTAAAGATAAAAAATTGAAGCATACTATAAACAATAGTATTTTTATATTTTTGTACCATGGCAAAACAAGAAGACATTTTTAAGAACGTAATTTCGCATGCAAAGGAGTACGGATTCATTTTCCCCTCAAGCGAAATATATGATGGTTTAAGCGCCGTGTATGACTATGGGCAGAACGGTGCCGAATTAAAAAAGAACATCCGCGAATACTGGTGGAAGGCAATGGTGCAGATGCATGAAAACATTGTAGGTATAGATGCCTCGATATTTATGCATCCCACAACCTGGAAAGCTTCGGGCCACGTAGATGCTTTTAACGATCCTCTTATTGATAATAAAGACTCTAAAAAACGTTACAGGGCTGATGTGCTTATTGAGGATTATGCCGAAAAGCTGAACCAAAAAGCACAAAAGGAAATAGAAAAGGCCAAAAAACGTTTTGGCGATGCCTTTAATGAAGAAGAATTTGTAACTACCAATGCAAGGGTAATTGAGTACAGGAGTAAACAGCGCGAAATACTTGAGCGCATGGCCCACTCACTGGAAACAGAAAACCTTGCAGATGTTAAAGCACTTATTGAAGAGCTTGAAATAGCCGACCCGGAAACAGGTTCGAGAAACTGGACAGAAGTAAGGCAGTTTAACCTGATGTTTGGAACAAAACTGGGTGCTTCGGCAGATACCGCTATGGATTTATACCTTCGCCCCGAAACGGCACAGGGCATATTTGTAAACTTCCTGAATGTACAGAAAACCGGGCGTTTAAAAGTCCCTTTTGGTATTGCACAAACCGGTAAGGCTTTTCGTAATGAAATTGTGGCAAGACAGTTTATATTCCGCATGCGGGAGTTTGAACAGATGGAAATGCAGTTTTTTGTGCGCCCGGGCGACGAAATGAAGCATTATGAGTACTGGAAAGAAACAAGGCTCAAATGGCACCTTTCTTTAGGGTTGGGTAAAGAAAACTACCGTTTTCACGACCATGATAAACTGGCGCATTATGCTAACGCCGCCGCCGATATTGAATTTAACTTTCCGTTTGGATTTAAGGAGCTTGAGGGCATCCACTCAAGGACAGATTTTGACCTTAAAGCACACGAGAAATTCTCCGGTAAAAAGTTACAGTTTTTTGATACCGAACTTAACCAGAATTATGTGCCCTACGTAGTGGAAACTTCTGTTGGGCTTGACAGAATGTTCCTTGCCGTATTTGCAACGTCATTAAAAGAGGAAACGCTGGAAGATGGCTCTGTACGCACGGTGTTAAGCCTTCCATCGGTACTGGCACCTACAAAAGCTGCTGTACTGCCATTGGTTAAAAAAGACGGACTGCCCGAAGTGGCACACAAAATAATTGAAGACCTTAAATGGGATTTTAATGTTACCTATGATGAAAAAGACGCTGTAGGACGCCGTTACAGAAGGCAGGATGCACTGGGCACACCTTTCTGCATTACGGTTGACCACCAAACACTGGAAGACGAAACAGTAACAATACGCCACCGCGACAGTATGCAGCAGGACAGGGTTAAAATCAGTGACCTGAGAGGAATAATAAATGAAGAAGTTTCGGTAAGAAACTGGCTTATGAAGATGCAGTAAGATAATGTATCTATATATAAAAACGCCTCCACAATGTGGAAGCGTTTTTTTGTTCTCTTCAAAGTTAAGTTTCACTCCGCTTATGATTGCAGGCGAATAATTGCGGGGAATTGCGACGAAACAATCTACAATAAGGTTGCCAATATAACCATTGTACAAAAGACAGACAGTGCCCCACCTTAGCTTACCTGTTTAATTTACAGAATCGTCACATCTTAAAAAATAAGCATCGGTAATTCCTGTTGGGTTGGTTCTTGGCAATTGTGTACTACAGTCCATTTCTACACCATATGAGCCTAATATTTCAGGATCTTCAACACTTCCCTGTGCAAATACCGCTTCATTGCAAAAGCATATATCATCTGTACTGCTGCATCCAAAAAATAGTAAGGGTACTATGAGTAGTAATTTTTTCATGGCTGTAATTTTAAATGGAATGGTTTATATTCAATTATTGTAAATATAACGAATTGCACCGCGCTACCCTCCCACTTTAACACAATGTATGCACTAAGCAGCAAGCTGGCTTACTAAAATTGCTCCATTAAAGCCTTTTAATCAAAATTAAGTTTAGCCAGTATTTTTTTCTTTTTGTTAATTATATCTTCATCCGCCCTGTCCTTAAGTCTTTGCTTATCAGTAAAATAATATTTATACCTGGCCCTTGCCAGGCTTATTTTATAATCGGCTAAATTACCCTTTATATCTACCCCGGTTTTAAAAGGCACAGGCGATTTTAATACAGATACATGATAATCATAAGTCATGTCAAGGTTTTGCACACCGCCAATCACCAGCCTGTACCGGTCTATCTCAACCAGTGCGGGTAATATTTCCATGTGGCTTTCTTCTATAAACATTTCCATATTAAGTGTCTCGATGGTATTTTTCTCCCTGTCCTTAAACATCAGGGTTCTGGCTAAATCTTTAAAAGTTTCACTATCCAAAACCATAATATCTGTTGCCTGAAGTGCCGCTATACTGTTAATTGAGGGTATTATAACCTCCATGCCCCTATCAAGCATGGCACTGCCCTGCATCCTTAAATCTGCCTTTCCTACAAAAGATTTTGTCATGGGGAACAGGCTGTCCATAGCAGGCATTACTTTGGCTATATTCTCCATTTCTACATCATGCAGGTTAAAATCAAAGTCTATTTTAGCCTGCTCCTGGTTTACCGCCATATAATCAAGGCTTGTAGTTAGCCGTGCAGCAAGTGTTGTAAGTTCAAAATGTTTCAGTTTTAAATGCCCGTCTTTAATTTTCAGTATCCCTTTAAGGTCTTTAAGGTCTAACGCGCCATAATGGAGTTTTTTAATAGTACTGTTAAACTCAAAACTGATGTTGTCAGGTATTTTAAATACCGCCTTTTCATCACTTACAGTTTTAGGTTTATATACTTTATCCTCTGCCACCTGATTAAAATCAGGCTGCACAGCAGGTGCCGCCTCTTCGGGGTTTAGCACCTTCATTATTTCGTTGGCATCAATAAATTCTGAAGTCAGTGTAAGCGAAGCATCAATCTTCATATCAGGGGAAGGCTTTGCAAACATATTATTAATCTGCCCCGAAAGTGTTATATCGCTATTGCCTAAAAATATATGGGCATTACGCAGTTTTATAGTCCTGTTGTTTATAGATATTTTAGAATGTTCCATTCGCAGCGGCAAAGCGAAATCAGGAGTGTAGGCATACAGGTTATTAAATTCTATAAAACCACTGGGCAGCCATTTATCTTCATTTTTACGTAATGTGAGTTTATAGTTACCCTCTTTAATGCCTACAAATTTTTTATCCTGCCATACCCCTGCACTGTCAACAGTAAAGGTAGTTTTTACTGCTGGTTTTTCTTTGGTGCTGCGGGGGCTTAGTTCTGCTGTTATATTAGCTTTGCGTATCACACTCCTCAAATTATCTGTACCGGTGTATTTAAGGTAGGATAAACTGGCATCCGCGCCCAGTGCGGTAATACTGTCTTTCAGTTTTTTTGCCTTCAGTTTCAGGTCCAGTCCCGCCAGAGTTACATTATGCTGGTTTTTATAGTTTAATGTCAGGTCAGTCACATTTATTTTGCCTAAGGCATCTTTAGACCGGGCAGCCATTTTACTGTCAAAAACCAGCTCAGCCCTTTTGGTTTTAAGATATATCGTATCCTTAGGATCGTTAATAAGTAAATCTGTAAATACCGAATTACCCGATAGCTTAAGGTTATTAAAATTATTATTTATTATATCGTTACTCTTAAATACCGCATTAATATCTATGTGTGCCAGCCCTTTTGCTTCGATATTTTCAGAAACAGGAAATTTCTTTTTTAATGTAGTAAGATCAAGGTCGCCTTTTATATTAGATGTAATATGAGGATCTTTAAGGATATTGGTTATTACAGCATCTCCCTTAAGGTCTATACCTGTACCTTCAAGAAACAGCTGTTTAACAACAAGGTTAGACTGTACAGGGTCATCATAATTTACCAAGGCATGCAAATCTGCCTCAAGGTGGCGAATCTCTCCGGGGAATTTTTTATACTTCAGTACACCATGGTCTATTTTAAACAGAACATCAAAAACAGGCAGCCTGTTTTTACTGTACACCCCTTTAGCCGATGCCGTAAGGGCTACGTTGCCCTGTACCTCGATGTCTTCCTTTTGCACTATATGTTCGGGTATGGCATCCCAAAGTGTTTTAAGCGACGGAACTTTCATTTCGAGTTCAAGGTCGGTATAAAGTTCATGCGTTACCGTATCCTTACGGAAATGTCCTTCGGTAATAAAGTCAATATCATTAATCCTTAATTCACTCTTGGCAAAATCTACCTTGTGGTTTTTCTTATCGTAATAAATATCAGTCTTAAAATCTGCCTTTTTGTTCCGCATAAACCTGTATTCGCCCATTGCAAAACTTATATTCCTGCCAGATGTTTCCGTACTCAGCAGTAATTTATTATCTGTATTGGAAACCTTCATGGCAATAGTAAGGCTGTCTATGCGTGCACAGGTTTTAGTTTCATAATCCCGATAGGTTATTTTGGCATTTTCAACATTCAGCTTTTTTATATGGATATGGTTAATTTTAAAAGCCGCGGTATCCTTTACTGTAACAGTATCAGCTTCAGTATCGGGAACAATATCCCAGTTGGGCGTACCATTTTTATGTATTACAGCCTTCATTTTAGGGTTTACAAGCAGCAGTTTGTTTATTTCAAGGTCATGGTCTTTCCACATCTTTTCAACGTGGAAGGAAGCCTTACAGAACTCAAACTGTGCAAGCGTGTCAGCTTTCCTTCTTTTATCAGCATGAGTAATCACGCTCCCGTTTTTAAGTTTAATGCCAAAATGCGGAAAAGTAGAAAAAAACGTAAGCTCAATGCGCTCGCAGGCAACCTCAGCGTCAAGGTTTTCATTCAGCAGCTCTGTAACCGTAGGCGTAATTTTTTCTGGAGTAAAAATAAAGTTGATTGCCAGTGCAATTACAATCAATATCAGTATTATTAGAGATAAAAGGGTTATAAATGTCCTTTTTATAATTTTACGGACTCTCATAAAGCAAAAACTATAGGTCAATTAAATTAAAACGGTAATATACAGCTTTTTGTATATTACCGCTATAGTTTTTATGGGTTATAATGTTAAACCGATACATTATAAATTTACCTATTCCTCATCCTTTAGGGCATCCCACCCGCGAGCCTTTAACGGAATTTTTGTATTGGCACGGGTAATAAGGTGTATGCCTTCGCTTTGCTGCGTCATGTGACCGATAATGCTAAAGTTAGGATTGCCTTTAATCTTATCAAAGTCTTCCATTTTAATAGTAAACAACAGTTCATAATCTTCGCCGCCATTTATGGCTACCGTTGTACTGTCTATATTAAACTCTTCGGTTACATTAATAAGCTGAGGGTCAAGCGGAATTTTATCTTCATATAAATTACAGCCCACGCCACTCTGGTTGCACAGGTGCATAATTTCGCTCGAAAGCCCATCAGAAATATCAATCATTGCCGTTGGCTTAATTTCAAGGGCTTTAAGTATCTCTTTAACGTCTTTTCGGGCTTCGGGTTTAAGCTGACGCTCTATAAGGTAGGTGTAGGCATCAAGGTCGGGCTGGTTGTTAGGGTTAACTTCAAATACCTGTTTTTCCCTTTCCAGTACTTGCAAGCCCATGTAAGCCGAACCTACATCGCCGGTTACCACAAGCAAATCGGTATTTTCGGCACCGTTGCGGTACACAATATCCTCTTCTTCGGCTTCGCCAATGGCGGTAATGCTGAGTATCATTCCTTTTTGCGATGAGGTAGTATCGCCGCCAATAATATCCAGTTCATATATTTTTGCCGCCAGTTTAATGCCTTCATACAGTTCATCCAGTGCTTCTACCGGGAAACGGTTAGATACCGCTATAGATACTGTTATCTGCGTTGGCTTGGCGTTCATGGCACAAATATCGCTCACGTTAACCACTACGGCTTTGTAGCCCAGGTGTTTCAGTGGCATATAGGCAAGGTCAAAGTGTACACCCTCTATAAGCAAATCAGTGCTTATAACGGTTTTTTTATCTTTAAAATCGAGTATGGCGGCATCATCGCCTATACCTTTTATAGTTGTAGGTTGGCTGAGTTCTATATTTTGGGTAAGGTGCTCTATAAGTTTAAATTCGCCAAATTGTGAAAGGCTGGTGCGCTGCGGGTTTTTATCTTCTATCATTTTCCTGAATTGCAAGGTTTACAACTGCAAAGTTACGATTTAGAAGTTAGAAAGCTGCTATCCTGCGGGGTTTTGGTAATCCCTGTAGGTTTTGTTAGGATATGTTTTATGACACCTACAAGGTTTTGTAAACCTTGCAGGTGTTATGCCTTAAATTTTCGGAAGGACTGTATCATCTCGTAAATGCCAAAGGCGATAACAACTTTGCCTAAAATAAATATGGACCAACTTAAAGGTTCGGTCAGAAATTCTCTTTCTTTAATTAACG
>JBQGDD010000210.1:0-3320 GCA_052038845.1 Dyadobacter sp.
AAACCTTGAAGAATAATAATTAAAAGACAGGGCAGCATCGATAACCTTTTTATTTAAAATTAAAATCATTATTATGTTTAAAGAAGCAAAAGCATTCAGCGGATTTTCTACCAATGACATGGCTGCAGCAAAAGATTTTTATGGCAGCCTGCTTGGGTTAAAAGTAAAAGAAGGTATGGAGGGCATACTGGAATTGCATATTAAAGGCAGTACTCCGGTAATTATTTACCCTAAACCAAACCATGAGACGTCTACTTTTACGGTGCTTAATTTTCCTGTAACGGATATTAAAAAGGCTGTAGAAGAACTTAAAAATAAAGGAGTGAGTTTTGAAAGTTATGATATGGAAAATTTTAAAACCGACAGCGATAACATTTTTCGTGGGGGTGGACCGCACATAGCCTGGTTTAAAGATCCGGCAGGCAACATCTTATCTGTAATACAGGAATAGCATAGTTCAGTCATCAATCAAATCAATCAAAATCATGTATCAAAATATCATTAATCAACTTGATGAAGCAATGAGGAGAACAATTGCCCTCATTGAGTCAGCTAACGAAAATTCCATTAATCAAATCCCCTTTGAGGGTAGTTGGACAGCAGCGCAAACAGCAAGGCATCTGGTAAAAGCAGGAGCCGATATGCCTGCGTTGTTTGCTGCACAGGCACCCAATGCAAATAGGCAATCCGATGAAAGGGCGAATGAACTGAAAGGCATTTTACTGGACTTTGACAAAAAGATGGAATCGCCTGAGTTTATAATACCCGAAGATAAAAACTACACTAGAAAGGAGTTGATAGACGATACGGAAAAGACCAGGAAAGAAACTATGGAGGTGCTTACTACAGCCAAACTTGATGAAATACCAACATTACAGGAAGGCAACCCTTTAAAAGATTATACCAAACTGGAACTGCTGCATTTTGCTGTTTACCATACCCAAAGGCATAACAGGCAGATAAAAAATATTTTAGAAAAGGTATAATTAGCCTTCGCGGTAATTAATCATCTTTTTTACCATAGTGTAAAGATCAGGGAATTTTTGGCGAAACTCAGCGGGAGTTTCAAAAAAATGCTCGAGTAACACAGCTATAAATTCATATTGGTTCGTATAAGCATATTTACGAAAATAACCTGCACTTATAAGTCTTTTTCTGTTTTCAGGCTTAGCCAGGTAATGCATAATTTTATCGAACATATCGCTGTATATAACTGCCGATGAGCCAGGGCGGCGTTTACGGACAGAGTCAAAATGCAGTACATGCGCAAATTCGTGCAGCCCAAGGTTGAGGTTATCATTATAAGCGTTACCCTCTACAAAATGTTTCCATGAAAATACCACAGCCCCTGCCTGAGGGTTAAACTCACCTTTGTGCAAATCCTGCTTGTTTGCTGAGGTAAAAGCATCAGGATAGAGTATAATAACAGATAGTATTGTGGGGAGATATTTGCGCATACCAAAAGTCAGCATTACTGCTGTAGCTGCAATCTCTATTTTCATTTTATCTGTTACCACAAGACCATCCCGCCCTGCAAACTCATAGTGTCGGATAAAAGAAGCAACCCGGTGCCTGAAATAACTTTGCCTTACCGGCGAAAGCCTGCGGTAATATCTGGAATTAGTTTCAAGGAGCCTTTTGTGTAAAGGCTCCAGTTGTTTTTTAAAAGGATAAAAGTGTACATATACAGGCCTGTTAAAAACCAGCATAAAAGCAGGCTCTACTATAGTGCCGAATGTAAAGAGTAGTAAAGCTATTGCAACAAAAGCTGCGAGTGCCAGTGCTATTACCGCAATAAGAATTTCCATAGGGAGCGTTAGAAGTTTATCCTGTTCCCTACATCCATTCCGTTATTTTTTGCTAACACCCCACACATATGGAACAGCATCCTTGCCCCTACATTGCCATCCCAGTCATCATCTTCTCCCGGAGCTACTTCTACAAGGTCAAACCCTACAATTTCTTTACCTGATGCTGCCAGCATAGTAAATAAGTAAGCTGCCTGCTCAAAAGAAAAACCTCCCGGAACAGGAGTACCTGTATTAGGGCAGTACCAGGGGTACATACCGTCAATATCAAAACTTATGCATACTTTTTGCGGTAACTGGCTTATTATGGTTTCACATTGCTGCTTCCATGTTATGCCTTCAAAGTTTTGTGCTTTCAGGTCGTTATCGGTATATATTATAACGCGACTACCCTGCTGCTTAACAACATCTACTTCCTGCTCGCAAAAGTCACGGATACCTACCTGAACAATTTTTGTTAACTGAGGTAACTGCAGCGCATTATACATTATAGACGCGTGGGAATAGGTAAACCCCTCATAAGCAATACGCAAATCCATGTGTGCATCCAGATGCAGTAAACCAAAATCATCATGCTTACTGGCTAAAGCCTCATAGTATCCCATTGGTGTACTATGGTCGCCTCCCAGTAAAACTACCTTTTTACCCTTATCCATCCAGTATAGCACCCTCTCCCTCAATTCATCCTTAAATTCCTGGCATATAGCATTGATACTGTCAAGGTCACGCTTTAGCGAAAGGTTATCTTCAATTTTCTGCCCGCTTTCCAGTGCTTCAATTATAGGTTGGGCAAGGGCTTTATATTTACGGCTTTTTTCAGCCCATTCATCTGTCTGTTCATTAAGGTCAAGAAACATTCCTAACTTCCATAATTCAGGAAATTCCTGATGGTGCAAATCCACCTGAAAAGATGCTTCGAGTATTGCGTCAGGCCCGTCTGAAGCTCCTGCGCCATAACTCACGGTTACTTCCCAGGGTGCGGGTATAATTATAATTTCGCTTTCTTCTGCTGTAAAGGGTAGCCCAAATATACTTTCATCGGCAAGTCCTGGCTGGCTTGGGTCAAAAGAAGCTATTTTTTCTTGTTTTGTCATTGTATAGATTGTTCGATTTTAGATTTCCGGATTATACGATTAGTAAGTTATATTTATTCTTTAACAGCATTTTTCAGTACAGATCTAAACTTGGAAGTCATCTTTATAATCTTGTTAAGTTCATCATGTAAATCTTTTAGCTTATCATTATCTAAAAATCCTAAATCATTTGAAATTAATAATTGTGTCTCGAGTTCATAACTAGAGCCGATAGCTATTTCAAGAAACCTGCAAAAATCTTTATTAGACTCTCTTGATGCTCCCTCGGCGATATTTGATGGTATAGATACAGCACATCTTCTCATTTGGTTAGTAATACCAAACTTTTCGTTGGCAGGATAATTATTGGTAACTGAATAAATCAGGGAACAAAACACCCTGCTTCTTTTCCAAATATCCAGTTCTTTAAAATTGTGCA
>JBQGDD010000211.1:0-2863 GCA_052038845.1 Dyadobacter sp.
CAGGCAGCCATATTTCTACATTACGTTTATCGACATTATCAGATTTGAAATTATCAATTTTAATATGCTCGCCCTGAGCATATAAACTTATGGTAAATAAGAATACCAAAAAATGTAGAAAGACAGTTTTCATGTAAATATATTTTTACATAAAAATATAAAAATTACACCTGTATCACACCTAAATTAAATTGTTTTTCAATAGGGGCGTGGTTAGCGGCTTCGATACCCATAGAAATCCATTTACGGGTATCAAGCGGATCTATAATAGCATCTGTCCATAATCGGGCAGCGGCATAATAAGGTGATACCTGTGCATCATATTTAGCTTTTATCTTTTTAAAAAGTTCAGCTTCTTTTTCTGCATTTACTTCTTCGCCTTTGGCTTTTAGTGAAGATGCTTCTATTTGCATCAGTACTTTTGCAGCCTGTGTACCACCCATAACAGCAAGTTCTGCACTTGGCCATGCAAATATAAGTCGTGGGTCATAAGCCTTGCCACACATGGCATAGTTACCGGCACCATAAGAGTTACCTATTACCACCGTAAACTTAGGCACTACAGAGTTACTAACGGCATTAACCATTTTAGCACCGTCTTTAATAATACCGCCATGTTCAGATTTAGAGCCTACCATAAAACCGGTAACGTCCTGTAAAAACACAAGCGGAATTTTCTTTTGGTTGCAGTTTGCTATAAAGCGGGTAGCCTTATCGGCACTGTCAGAGTATATAACACCGCCAAACTGCATTTCGCCTTTTTTAGATTTTACCACCTTACGCTGGTTAGCTACTATACCCACAGCCCAACCGTCTATACGTGCATAGCCAGTTATAATCGTTTGTCCGTAGCCGGCTTTGTATTCATCAAAGTCGCTGTTATCAACTAATCTTTTTATAATCTCCATCATGTCATACTGCTCATTTCTCGCTTTGGGCAGTATGCCATAAATATCTTTTTCTTCAAGGGCAGGCTTTTCTGTTTTTACACGGTTATACCCGGCTTTATCAAAATCGCCTATTTTACTTACTATGTTCTTAATAGTGTCAAGCGCATGTTTATCATCTTTTGCCTTATAATCTGTAACACCCGATATTTCGCAGTGTGTAGTTGCACCGCCTAATGTTTCATTGTCTATACTTTCGCCAATGGCTGCTTTAACAAGGTAGCTTCCTGCAAGGAATATACTTCCTGTTTTATCTACTATAAGTGCTTCATCGCTCATAATAGGCAGGTAAGCACCACCCGCTACACAACTGCCCATAACGGCAGCTATCTGGGTTATGCCCATACTGCTCATAATAGCATTATTCCTGAATATACGCCCAAAGTGTTCCTTATCTGGAAATATTTCGTCCTGTAAGGGTAGGTAAACCCCTGCGCTGTCTACAAGGTAAATAATAGGGAGTTTATTTTCCATGGCAATTTCCTGTGCCCGCAGGTTTTTCTTTCCGGTAATAGGAAACCATGCTCCTGCTTTAACGGTAGCATCATTAGCAACAACTATACATTGCTTACCTTTTATATAGCCTATTTTGACCACTACGCCACCCGATGGGCATCCACCATGCTCGGCATACATACCATCTCCAACAAATGCGCCTATTTCAATACTTTTACTTTTAGAGTCAAGCAGGTAATCTATCCTTTCCCTGGCGGTCATCTTACCTTCATTATGAAGTTTGGCAATCCTTTTCTCGCCACCGCCCATTTTAACTTTAGCTAATTTTTGCTTTAGGTCAGATAATAAAAGTTTGTTGTAATCTTCGTTTTTGTTGAAGTTAATGTCCATCGATATCTTTTGTTTTAAGAATAGTAAAAATTTGCGACTGCTAAAATACGAAAACGTTTGATAATTGTATATTTGTTACACTTTTTTATAAAGTATAGATCAGTGCTTATATAACATCTACTTGATAATTACTTAACGATTTGTTAACATTGGTCTGATACCTTTGCCCCATAAAAAATAATTTATGTCTATAAATAATATCTTTCAGTTTCTTGTTCCCAAAGACAAGAAATTTTTTCCACTATTTGAGCAGGCATCACATAATCTTGTAATTCTTGCCGAAACACTCCATGAAGCAATACATGCTCCCAAAAAGGAAAGAGAAGAATATTTTAAGAAAATTGAAGAGCTTGAAAATATTATTGAGGGCATTACACATAAAACTAACCTTGAACTAAGCCGAAATTTTATTACTCCGTTTGACAGAGAGGATATACATGCACTTATTTCAGCGATTGATGATGTAGCAGACTACATGTATGGAGCAGCAAGCAGAATGAGGCTGTATCAGGTAGAAAAAATCACAAAGTCAATACGTAAGCTGACTGAAATAAATTTAGAGTGCTGCCAGCTTATACAGACAGCTGTAGCCGACCTTAAGGATATGAAAAACCTTAAAGGTATTGCAGATTGCTGTAAGAGAATATATAAACTGGAAAACAAAGCAGATAATGTGTTTGATAAAGCAGTAGCAGATATATTCGAAAATGAAACAGATGCTATTAATGTAATTAAGTATAAGGAGGTTTTAGCTGCACTTGAGTCTGCATCAGATAAATGCAAGGGTGTTGCTAACGTTTTAGAGTCAATTACTGTAAAGCATTCCTAAAAACCTTTTTATTAAACGTACTCAGTTATGACGTTACTTGTAATAATTATTGTATTAGCATTAATTTTTGATTATATAAATGGTTTTCATGATGCGGCAAACTCAATTGCTACTATAGTAGCCACCAAAGTACTTACACCTTTTCAGGCTGTTCTCTGGGCTGCTTTTTTTAACTTTTTAGCCTATTTTATATCAAAATACTGGATAGGGGAATTCAGGATAGGTAATACTATAGCAAAAA
>JBQGDD010000212.1:0-4236 GCA_052038845.1 Dyadobacter sp.
ATGGACATTACTGCTTTCCAATCTTCTGAATCAGTATCAACATGGGCTTTTGATTATGAATTAACATTAGCAAACGGTGATATGGTAAATGGCAACTATAATGGCGACTGGGGATTTATAAACTCTACTGCAGGACGAAATACAAATGCTAAAAAAGTTATTTCACTTTCTAAAGATGAAATAGTTGCTAAAAAAGCTGCATTTATTAAAAATCTTAAAAAATAATTTATTCTAAGAATTAAAGTTCTTACTATAACTTAAAAAACCCGGATAGTAAAATTTACTATCCGGGTTTTATTTTTAAGGCTTTCAAGTTAAATTATTTCTTTCTGCCTGGTGGGAACTGAGCTATTATTTCAGCTACAAATTCATTAATTCTCGCCTGTTTTTTGTCCCTGTCAAGAGTTAAAATACCTGTCCCGACACCCTGCCATATTAAATCCTTCTCTTTATTATCTACAAGGTCAATATAGAGAGTACCTTCAGTAGAACGGTTAACAGAGGTAAAATTACCACCCCACATTCCCGGTCCCCAGCCCCAGCCAGGTCCCCAACCCCAGCCCCAGCCGTTGTAAAACTGGTTTACATCTACCTGCTCGCGGGATTTTGTAAATATGTTTACCAACATATCAGGCGATTCACTTTTAACAAAGCCTCTCTTAGAAAGCTCTTCATCAATAGCCCTCATAATCCTTTTTTTATCAATATCTGATATTTCTGCTCTGTCAATACCCTGTTTAAAAAAACCATAGGTTTTGTACTGGCTAAAATCTACAGCATCATCATAATCGGTAGAAACACGTATGGCAGAGCCACATGATGTAAGTATGGCTGTAATAAATAATAACGATAGCAATTTTACTGTTTTCATAATTCAAAAAGTTAATAGTTCATAGCAATTAGCGTATCATGACGATTAACTTTTTGAATTAACCGTCAGTTCAGCAATTTATCATCTACCATATTAGGGAGTGTAACTTTTAGCATCGGGTTAGCTTTCATTGCCCTTTTAATAGAAAAAACAGCTTCATTATTCCGTGCCCAGCTTCTTCTTGCAATACCATTGTTTACATCCCAGAAAAGCATTGATTCTAAACGCCTTGACGCTTCGTTAGAGCCATCAAGAACCATACCAAATCCTCCATTTATAACCTCTCCCCAACCTACACCGCCACCGTTATGAATGCTTACCCAGGTAGCACCCCTAAAGCTGTCGCCTATAACATTATGAATAGCCATATCTGCTGTAAAACGGGAACCATCATAAATATTGGAAGTTTCTCTGTAAGGCGAATCAGTACCCGATACGTCATGGTGGTCGCGACCTAATATCACGTAGCCTATCTCTTCGTTTGCAATGGCTTCATTAAACGCCCGTGCAATAGCAATACGCCCTTCGGCATCTGCATAAAGTATTCGTGCCTGAGAGCCTACTACAAGCTTATTTTCCTGTGCTCCCTGTATCCACCTAATATTATCCTGCATCTGTTGTTTTATTTCATCAGGTGCTGTCTTTGCCATTTCCTCAAGTACTTTGGTTGCAATTGCATCGGTCTTGGCAAGGTCTTCTGGCTTACCTGAAGCACATACCCACCGGAAAGGCCCAAAACCATAGTCAAAGCACATAGGCCCCATAATATCCTGTACATAGCTTGGGTATTTAAAATCAATACCGTTTTTAGCCATTATATCTGCTCCCGCCCTTGATGCCTCAAGGAGAAAAGCATTACCATAGTCAAAGAAATATGTACCTTTTGCAGTATGTTTATTTACAGCATCTGCATGCCTTCTCAGCGTTTGCTGAATCTTTTCTTTAAACCCTTCCGGATCATCGGCCATTAACCTGTTAGCCTCTTCAAAAGATACATCTGCCGGATAATAACCACCTGCCCACGGATTATGCAGTGAAGTCTGGTCACTGCCTAAGTCTATATATATATTTTCTTTATCAAATTGTTCCCAGATGTCAACCACGTTGCCCTGGTATGCAATAGATACTACTTCCTTATTTTCCTTTGCATTTTTAACCCTTGTTACAAGTGCATCAATATCTGTTATCACTTCATCTACCCAGCCCTGCGAATGGCGTGTTTGCACTGCTTTAGGGTTTACCTCTGCACAAACAGTAATACAGCCTGCTATATTTCCTGCCTTTGGCTGTGCACCACTCATACCGCCAAGCCCCGAGGTAACAAACAGTTTGCCTTCGAGACCTTCGCCGTTTTTAGATATTTTTCTTCCACCATTCAGTACAGTAATGGTTGTGCCATGCACTATACCCTGTGGACCTATATACATATAGCTGCCTGCCGTCATTTGCCCATATTGAGAAACCCCTAATGCATTAAATTTTTCCCAGTCATCGGGTTTAGAATAGTTAGGTATCATCATACCATTAGTAACTACTACTCTTGGTGCCTCTTTATGCGATGGGAATAAACCCATTGGATGCCCTGAATACATAACCAGCGTTTGCTCATCTGTCATTTCGCTCAGATATTTCATAGTGAGCCTGTATTGTGCCCAGTTTTGGAATACTGCGCCATTACCACCATAGGTAATAAGCTCATGCGGGTGTTGTGCTACGGCATAATCAAGATTATTTTGTATCATGAGCATAATAGCTTTCGCCTGCTCTGACTTTCCCGGATACTCATCAATAGGACGGGCATATATTTTATATTCCGGGCGTAGCCTGTACATATAAATGCGTCCGTATGTTTCCAGCTCCTCTGCAAACTCTTTTATAAGTTCCTTATGGTGCTGCGGCTCAAAATATCTCAGCGCATTGCGTAACGCCAGTTTTTTTTCTTCAGCAGTCAGTATTTCTTTACGCTTTGGGGCATGGTTTATTGTTGCATCAAATGGCTGCGGTAGTGGGAGTACTGAAGGTATCCCTTCCTGTATCTGTTCTTTAAAAGTCATTATTTTATGTATTAAAAGCAAAGCCAAGCTTAAGCCTGTTGTAACCTAAGCTGCTACTTTCTGTTTGTTCCTGTTTTTTTATCAAATCCGTACGGACAGTGGCGGCACCCGCTTTTACAGCAATACCCACGCTTTAAATGAAATTTTTCGGTAAAAACTTTATATCCTTCAGGAGTAAGGTAATAATCTTCCCTTTCAGTTAATTTATTATCAGAATTTTGTCCGTACATGTCCACAAATTTATGAACTTTACAGCTAATGATAATAATTACATCTAAATATTTAATTCCTAAGGGCTATACAGCAATCGCTATTTTCCCGTTTATTATAATCAGGGATAAAAAACTTATTTCAAATAAAGTCCTGATTAATCATGAAAAAATCCATTTACGCCAGCAGGCAGAATTACTAATACTCCCGTTTTACTTTTGGTATGTATTGGAATATTTTATACTGTTATTAAAATTTAAAAATCATAAAAAAGCATATTACTCTATTTGTTTTGAAAGAGAAGCTTATTCCAATGAAAACAATCCGGATTATATAGATAAAAGGCGTTTCTGGAGTTTCAGAAAATATTAAGTACCTTTGGATTTCCCTTACTGTAGGGAGATTTTTATTTTTTATATTGATATCACAAATAACTTTTAAGCTATATACATCAGTTTCGCAACTACCAAAAGAGTGGGATGCAGTAGCTTCAGAAAATATTTTCCTTTCTTCGGCAAACCTTACCGTTTTAGAAAAATCAGCCCCTGTAAATATGCATTGTCATTTTATAGGGCTTTTTAAAAATAATAGGCTTAGCGGTATTGCCCTTGCGCAGTATATAGATCTTTATAATATCCTGGCACTTAACAAAGCACTAAAAGGTATAAAAAACGTACTTTTTAAAAAGTTTACATCTCGCATATTATTTATTGGCAATAACACCCTTACCGGCCAAAATGCCTACCTGATTAATAATGATGTAAATGAAACCGAAACATTAACGGCAATACAAAATGCTTTAAATGAAATAAAAAAGGAATACAGCAGGCAGGGAATAAGAATCAATATTCTGGCAGTAAAAGATTTCAGCAAAAAAGAAATGCCTGATTTTAAGGCCGCAGGCTATAAAGGATATTTTACATTCTGTACGCAGCCTAATATGATTTTCACTATACAGGAAGACTGGGAAAGTGTAGAAGACTATCTTGCAGTACTCAATACAAAATACCGCACACAGTATAACAGGGCACGTAAAAAAGCTGCGGATATAGAAAAGAAAAAAATGGATGCTGACGAAATTAAAAAACATCAGCAAAAAAT
>JBQGDD010000213.1:0-3796 GCA_052038845.1 Dyadobacter sp.
TCAATCATTAATCAAAAAACGAATCGTTATGTTAAACAAAAAGCAATCCAGCAGGTTAAATTCCTGGAAGTATGCCATAGCAGCACCTTTACTGGTAGCATTTATGGTACTCTTTCAGGTAGAAGTAAATGCACAGGTTAAAAAGGGGGAATCTAAAATTACTTCCTCAAAATTAAAAGTAGCACTTGAAGTTACTAAAGACTCTAAAGATGATGAACTTAACGCTGAAAAAGATTTCTTTAAAGAAGAATTTGATGCTGAACTGGAATTCAGCGACATTAAAAGAAATGACAAAGGAGAAATAACTGCTATAAAAGCAGTACTTAATAGTCCGGGAGAATCAACGGTATATCAGGTTTCAGGAACATCGCCCATTAAAACCTTTAAAGTTGAAATTGAGCAGGACGACAATGGTGAAAAAAATATGCACATAGGTCTTGCCAATAACAGCACATCTGCACAGAACAAAGTATTGTATGGCAAGATCCAGAGAGATGGCACAAACAATATTAAGGGTACAGTTCATCCAACACCGCCCGCCCCTCCTGCTCCACCCAGCCCACCGGCAGCACCTTCTTCATCTGACAGGTCATCCAGCGAACACTGGTCAATAGATAACGTCCAGATAAATAACGATGATATGCTTGTAGTTATTAATGGGCAAAAACAAGTAAAGGGTGAAAACATAAAAATACCGGTTAACCAAGAGGTTAAAAATGTTGTTGTACTCGATAAAAAAGACGGTAAGAAGAAATATGGCAAAGACGGTAAAAAAGGAGTGGTAGAAATTACTACCAACACAACTAACTCCAGATATAAGGTGCATACATTTAGCACAGCCAATTCCGGCCCCATGCATGCCTATATTGGAGAAAGCCGCATTGACTACGAAAAAATGCAGCAGGAAATAGCTAAAATGAGCGAGCTGGCAAACACTTCCGGATTGGAGTTAGAAAAATTATTAGAAGGCTTACCAGAAATTTCACCTGAAGAAATTGATGTTATTAAAAATAAAATTAAAGCTGCCCAGGCAGAAATAATAAAATTGGGTAGCGGACAAAACTATGCAACTTTTACTTTTAATGAAGAACAATATGCTGATATAGTAGAAGCAATGCAAAATACAAAAGAGTTAATGAAAGTAGCACTTGGAGAAAGAGAAACAGCTATGGTATTAAGGAAAGAGGCTATGGAAGAGCGAAAAAAAGTGCTTGAAGAAAGAAAAAAGATTATGGTGCTAAGAAAAGAAGCTTCAGAGAAATAGAATAAATACTAAAAAGCAATCTAAGGAAAGATTTTTTATTGTCTTATATTTAAATACAGGTAGTTAGTTTATGAAAAAGTCTATCAGAAATTCTGATGGACTTTATTTATTATATCTCATTAACTCTTAAGCGTTGTTGTAAACACTTTCATCTATATGCAGGTTAGAAAGAAAAGCTATAGTATTTTCAATATCATAATGCAGTATCCTGTCCTCTTCCACCAACGGCACTTCCTCACGGTATGACTTAAGGAACATTTCTATAAAGTCACTCGATTTTAATGGCCTCCTGAATTCTACTGCCTGAGAGGCATTCATCAGCTCTATGGCAAGAATACGCTCAAGATTATCCATTATTCTAAGCGTTTTTGTGGCGGCATTTGCCCCCATACTCACATGGTCTTCCTGCCCGTTAGATGATACTATACTATCTACACTTGCAGGAGTTGCCAGTTGCTTATTTTGGCTCACAATGCTTGCCGCTGTATATTGTGGTATCATAAAGCCGGAATTAAGCCCGGGGTTTGACACAAGGAATGGCGGTAGCCCCCTTAGCCCTGATATTAGCTGGTATGTTCTTCTTTCTGAAATACTGCCAAGTTCTGATAAGGCGATACCTAAAAAGTCAAGTGCCAGGGCAAGTGGCTGACCATGAAAATTACCACCTGATATTATACGGTCACCGTCAATAAATATGTTGGGGTTATCGGTTACAGAGTTTATTTCTGTACGGAATACTTTCTTTACATAATCAATAGTATCTTTAGTAGCACCATGTACCTGTGGTATGCACCTGAAAGAATAAGGATCCTGTACATGCTTTTTGGGCTGTGCTATAATTTCACTGTCCTCAAGCAACTCATTAAAGCGGTTTGCAGTAACTATCTGTCCTTTATGTGGGCGAACCATGTGTATAAGCGCATTAAAAGGTTCTATCCTGCCATCAAACCCTTCAAGCGAAATAGCTCCTATAACATCAGCAATATAGCAGTACTTCATTGCTTTTAGAAGCACATAAACCCCATAAGCACTCATAAACTGTGTGCCGTTAAGCAGGGCAAGCCCTTCTTTAGATTTAAGTACAACCGGCTCCCAACCCATTTCTTCGAGTACTTTTTTAGCCGGTTGGCGAAAACCGTCAGCATATACTTCGCCTTCGCCCAATAATGGTAATGAAAGGTGCGCCAGCGGTGCAAGGTCGCCCGATGCACCTAATGAACCCTGTGTATAAATTACCGGATGTATATCATTATTATAAAAATCGATAAGACGTTCTACCGTTTCAAGCTGAACGCCTGAATGCCCGTAGCTTAATGACTGTATTTTAAGCAGCAGCATTATTTTTACTATAGCTTCAGGTACTTCATCGCCTGTACCACATGCATGGGACTTTACAAGGTTCTCCTGAAGTTTAGATAAATTATCATTAGATATTTTTACATTATAGAGAGAACCAAAACCTGTATTAATACCATAAATAGGCTCATCATTAGATTTCATTTTTTCATCAAGATAAGTACGGCATTTCTCTATATTAAGCCTCGCTTCTTCAGATAGGGCAAGTTTTTTATCCTGCGATATAATTTCGTTTACAAGTTCAAGAGAAAGAAGGTCAGTACTTATATAATGTATTGTTTCCATGGCATGGTTTAATTAAAGGCTCAAAATTCACTATTCCATACTTAAAAAACAACATTTTTAGTAATTTTTCAATTTCTGTATGTAGTACTTTCTATATCGAGGAATGCTTTACCCAAATAATCTATAATGTTTAAAGCTGTAAAAGATTGAGTACTAACCTCGCCTGCACCAATATCGGCAGTCAGCCCATGCAGGTACACCCCAACAATAGCTGCATTTAACGGTGAGTAAGATTGTGCCAAAAGCCCTGTAATAATACCTGTAAGTACATCGCCTGCCCCACCTGTAGCCAGTGCTGCATTACCTGTACTGTTTATATACACCTCATCATTATGTACTATTATTGTTCGGGCATCTTTACCTACCAGTATAATATCATACTTGCTGCTAAAGGTTTTCATCATTTCCAGTTTTTCAAAATCATCATCCCACTTACCTATCAATCTTTCCATCTCTTTAGGGTGCGGTGTAAGTATCGTATCCTTTGGCAATAAATTTAACCAATCTTTATTGTATGCCAGTATGTTAAGCGCATCAGCATCTATAACCAAAGGCTGTTGCTGTAGTTTTAAAAATTCGTGCAGTGCATGCTGTGTTTGCTGCTCCTGCCCTATTCCCATACCAATACCTACTGCCTGTGGCTTAAAATCATAATTTATCTTCCTTATAGTTTTTTTACCGTTAGTTATTACCATAGCTTCCGGTAATAAGGTCTGAACAACTTCATAACCGCATTTGGGCAAATATGCAGTTACCAACCCACAACCTGACTTTAGTGCAGCTTTAGCCGATAAGGCAACCGCCCCTATTTTTCCATAACTCCCACCTATTATCAAAGCGTGGCCCATAGTACCTTTATGTGCATAAAAAGGCGGCGAAATATACCTTTCA
>JBQGDD010000214.1:0-1863 GCA_052038845.1 Dyadobacter sp.
AATAATTTTGAGAGATGGTCCTGATGATCCGGGATTGGCAAGAAACCCTAATGAGTTTGCACTCGATCTGTCATATTCACTTAAACTGAGTGAGCGTTTTTCTATGGCTGTAGCCGGGCGTTTTATAAGCTCTAACTTAAGGATACCTGAAGCGGCAGGTGGCGGAGATGCAAGGGCGGCAAATACTTTTGCTTTTGATGTTGCAGGTTTTTACCAGTCAGAAGAAATTGCCTATACAGATTTTGACGGTAGATGGAGGGCTGGATTTAATTTCCAGAATCTTGGGCCAAAGATAAATTATAATAATGACGGGAATGATAACAGCAGCGATGCTAACTTTTTACCTGCCAATATGAGGCTTGGTGGAGGTTTCGATTTCATTTTTGATGAATATAATAAAATTGGGGTTAATGTAGAAGTAGCCAAACTGCTTGTGCCAACGCCTCCTGCAAGGGTGGAGCCAGTTGATCTTAATGGTGACGGTGTTATTGACAATTCAGAAATTCAGGCTGCTAACCAGCAGTATGGCGAGGCTCTTCGCGACTATAACTCTACAAGCTGGGTTTCAGGGATATTCAAGTCATTTGGCGATGCGCCTGATGGTTTCAGGGAAGAGCTTAAAGAGTTTACCTATGCAGTAGGTGCAGAATATACGTATCAGGATTCTTTTGCTTTCCGTTTGGGTTATTTTAATGAAGATGCTTCAAAAGGTGCACGTAAATTTTTCTCACTGGGTGCAGGTTTCAGGTACACAGTAATAAGAATGGATTTATCTTACCTTTTCTCTGCTTCGCAGGTTAGAAACCCGCTGGAAAACACACTGCGTTTTTCGCTTACCTTTAACTTTGGCGATAAATACGACGAGTATTAGTAAATGGAGCATCTGGATATAACTTCTTCCTTTACGGTATTTAATACTGTTGATGAGCTTCCGCAGGATATTCAGGAGCTTATGCGTAAAGCTATAGAGGTTCGTAAAACAGCTTATGCTCCTTATTCCAGATTTAAAGTTGGCGCTGCACTTTTATTAAGTAATGGCATAATCATTATAGGCTCTAATCAGGAAAATGCAGCTTACCCTTCGGGGCTTTGTGCAGAACGTGTAGCTGTTTTTCAGGCTGGGGCATTATATCCTGAAGAAAAGATTGTTGCCATTGCTATTACGGCAGCGTCAGAAGATAAAATAACAAATGAACCTATACCTCCCTGTGGCTCCTGCCGGCAGTCTATTGCGGAATATGAAATGAAGCAAAATGACCCGATAGCGATATATTTTATGGGGGAGACCGGGAAAATTTTAAAATCAGGTTCTTTAAAAAACCTGCTGCCACTGGTTTTTGACAAAGGTCATTTATAAGATAATGAAAGAGGATTTTTTGCAATCCTCTTTTTTTATTCCTGCATAACATAAAAACCTGCTTAAGGCTTAAAAAATAACAAAATACTTAAATTAAATTTTTTAGTTATTAACGGGATGTGCTATTTTTGCAATTCGCAAATTTGTGTGAGGAAACTATTTGCGTCTATCTATATAAAATATTTTTTCAATTCACATTAGCAACAATATTCTAGCAATGAAAGAAATTACAAAAGAAGTCTATCTGAAATGGTATGAAGATATGCAGTTTTGGAGAAAGTTTGAAGACAAACTTGCCGCTTTATACATTCAGCAGAAAGTTAGAGGTTTCCTTCACTTATATAATGGCCAGGAGGCAGTACTTGCAGGAGCACTGCACGCCATGGACCTGTCTAAAGATAAAATGATAACGGCTTACCGTAACCACGTTCAGCCTATTGGTATGGGCGTAGATCCTAAAAGGGTTATGGCGGAGCTTTTAGGTAAAGCTACCGGTACATCTCAGG
>JBQGDD010000215.1:0-1590 GCA_052038845.1 Dyadobacter sp.
CAGTCCAGGCGGTAGCTATGCCTGTGCCTATTTTTTTTCCGGTACCCCCCTCAATATCATATACATATATATCGGCACCATTGTGTACAGCCACTTTTGTGCCGCTGTTAGATAATAAAGCATTGTAAAATTGACCTTCATCATTTGTTACCAGCCATTGCTTTGAAGTGCCTAAATCCATAGCTTCAATTTTAAGGGTGTTTATATTGGTATATACTACAACCTGGCTGTCATCTTTTGAAGGGCCTTTATAAGAAGGCAGATAGTTGTGGCTTATAGCAGGGTTTTGCTGCCTGTGATGGTCACGAATATTATAGCTAATAACTTTTGAATCAGAAAAATTGCCTCTTTCGGGTTTTTCCCTGAAATATATCCATTCCCCTGTACTGTCCCAGGAATAGGCATAGCCGCTTCCTTCCCTGTCAGAAATCTGCTGTACAGATTTTCGTTCCATGTCAAGAAGATAAACCCCTTTTAGATGTTCACCAGTTAATAAAACAAATTCACCAGTGGGGGAAAAGAGTGGATTTGTGTAAAAGCCATCGACTTCGATGCGCTCAAACGAATCAATTTTTTGCCCATAAAGGGAAAAGCTCAGTAAAGAGCATAACAGAATAACTTTTTTCATAATAATTGTGTTTTGAATTATTATAAAAATAAGTTTTAAATTAAATTATATATTATAAATTATGTTAATTTAATATTATTAAATTAATTTTTCGATTAAATAAATGAATAATTTTATATAATTATAATTAATTTGTAAATATGTTTTTTTTGTGTAGTATATTTACTACACACAAAATAAAAAAAAGCTGAACAACTATGTTCAGCTTTTTAGTCGGGGTGGCAGGATTCGAACCTGCGGCCTCCTGCTCCCAAAGCAGGCGCGATAACCGGGCTACGCTACACCCCGAAATTGTGTGCGGTAAGAGGATGCAAATATACTACTATTTATATTTTCGCCAAGCCATAGCGTAAATTTATTTTTGAATAACCAAAACTGATGTTTTACAGTAGGTCTTTTTTAATTAAAAACTTACATTTGCATTCGTTAGAATTAATCACATTACACACTATGTCTGATACAACTATAGAAAAAATAAAATGCCTTATTATAGGCTCTGGCCCTGCGGGTTATACCGCTGCAATATATGCCGCTCGTGCTGATATGAATCCTGTGTTATATACTGGTATGGAACCAGGCGGACAACTTACTACTACTACCGAGGTTGATAACTTTCCCGGTTATCCGGAAGGTATAGACGGACCAACTATGATGGTTCAGCTGCAACAACAGGCAGAGCGTTTTGGTACACAGGTAAGAATTGGAATGGCGACTGCAGTAGAATTTAGCCGCGAAAAAGGCGGTTGGCATAAAGTAACTATCGACGATAATAAAGAGGTTCATGCCCAAACAGTAATAATATCTACAGGTGCAACGGCAAAATACTTAGGTCTTCCAAGTGAACAAAGGTTAAGGGGCGGAGGAGTTTCTGCCTGTGCAGTATGCGACGGTTTCTTCTTTAAAGGTCAGGATGTGGCCATCGTAGGCGCCGGAGATACGGCATGTGAGGAGGCAATATACCT
>JBQGDD010000216.1:0-4522 GCA_052038845.1 Dyadobacter sp.
AAAAGGAGAAGTATGCCCGGCTAACTGGGAAGAAGGTAAAGAAGCCATGACTGCCGACAGGGGTGGAGTTGCTTCATACCTAAGCAATAACTAATAAAAAATCATATTATGCTACAGGAATTAAATACAGATAACCTTGCAGAAATAGTTGCCGGAGAGCCTGTGGTAGTAGTGCAATACTCTGCCGGATGGTGTGGTAACTGCCGTATAATGAAGCCAAAGTTTAAAAAAATGGCTTCGGAAAATGAAAATGTAACGTTTGTACTTGCCGATGCAGAGAACTTCCCTGAATCAAGGAAACTTGCAAAGGTAGATAACCTGCCTACATTTGCCACCTTTAAAAATGGGGTGCTTGTAAACCAGGTACAGACAAATAAACTTGATATCTTAACCAATTTAGTTAATGAAGTTACCAGTAATTAAACATTTAACCGAGTTTATAGAGCAAAACGACCAGGACTATGTAATAGAAGCCCTGGAAGTGCTTGAAGCACTAACTGAAGTGCCCTCGCTTAAAGATGAAGAGCTTGATGTTGTGGGAGAGTTAATATCTAATATGTATGGTGCTCTTGAGGTAAATAAAATGATTAAAGACGGTATGGGCAAAAAAGAAGCGCTTAACAGCTTTATGATGCGTGTTCTTGGAGCTATAGATAAGAATTAGTTTTTTTCATAAATTGGTAAAAGACGCTTCCGGAAACGGAAGCGTCTTTTTTTTTTAATTTAAACGCCAATCCACAAAAGCGTTGTATATCTGTTTACCTACAATATAAATTTGCTACTTTTGCTATTAATAAAAACGAATCAAAATGGCTGATGTAACATTAGGGTGCAATCCTGTAAAAACTTCTGGTGAATTACCTAAAAAAGGTGATAAAGCACCCGGTTTTAAATTAGTAAAAACAGATCTTTCTGTAGCTTCATTGGCAGACTTTAAAGGAAGCAAAGTTGTACTAAACATTTTTCCGAGTGTAGATACAGGAACCTGTGCCACATCTGTAAGAAAGTTCAATGAAAAAGCATCACGGCTTAATAATACCAAAGTATTATGCATATCACGAGACCTGCCTTTTGCGCAAAAGCGTTTTTGCGGAGCAGAAGGGCTGGATAATGTAATTTCATTGTCAGATTTCAGAGATGGCATTTTTGGTAACAGCTACGGACTTACGCTTGTAAATGGTCCATTAGAAGGCTTGCACTCCCGTGTAGTCATTGTTCTTGATGAAGAGGGTACTGTAAAATATACAGAGCAGGTGCCTGACATTAAAGATGAACCTGATTATGAAAGTGCTCTTGCAGCATTATAACTCCGTTTACCGGAATGAAAGACAGAAAATTTATATCGGGCAGGATTAAAAGTTTTGCATATGCTTTTTCAGGAGCTTATAAGTTAGTTACTACAGAGCATAGTATAATGGTTCAGTTTGGTATAGGGGTAATTGTTACCATTGCCGGATTTTATTTTAATATAACTGCTACCGAATGGATGCTGCAGACACTAGCCATTGGTATGGTATTGGGAATTGAAGGTGTTAATACCGCTATCGAAAAAATTGCTGATTTTATTCACCCGCAGTATCACGAAAAAATAGGGTTTATAAAAGATATATCTGCCGGTGCAGTTTTTTTTGTTGCAATTGCGGCATTAATTATTGGATTCGTTATATATTATCCAAAGCTGGCAGGCTTACTTTTTAATTAATTTGATACTTTTACATTAAATATTATTACACGCAGCAGTTAATACATGGCCAGGAACACAAAAAAAAACGCAACCGATAAAAATACTTCAAAACCTGTTTCAAAAAAGAGAAAGTGGCAAATATCGCGGCGTTATAAGGTATTGATAGGCGTGCTTTCTTTTCTGTTTTCTATAGCATTGCTGTTATCTTTTGTTTCTTATTTTCTGTATGGAGAATTTGACCAGAGTGGCTTGAGTGCACTGGCAGACCGAACAGAAAAAATGCAGAACTGGCTTGGAAAGTTTGGGGCATACCTGGCAGATTTATTTTTATATAGGGGCTTTGGTATTGCATCGTTCATCATAATACGTTTCTTTTTTCTGCTTGGGGCATATCTTGTCCTTGACCTGCCTGTAAGCAAACTCAAAAAAACACTTTTTTGGGATTTGTATCTTATAATTATAGTTTCTGTACTTTGCGGATTTTTAAATGCTTATTTACCAGAGCTTGGCGGTATTATAGGATATGAAATGAACCTTTTTATGCAGGACTATCTTGCTAAAACAGGTACACTGCTGGTGCTTATATTTGGTTTAATAATATTCTTGTTGTTCAGGGTAAAAATATCACCTGATGCAATAAAGGTATTTTTTGATAAGCGAAAAGAGAAGAGGGAAGAAAAGTTAAGAAAACAGGCTGAAGAAGCAGCTATTATTACGTCACCTATAACCGCTCCTGCTAATAACATAGAAGACGTAAATACAGATAATCAAGATGTCGAAGATGAAGATGGACTGGAAGACATAGTTTTAAGGCCAGTTTCTAAATTTGAAATTGACCGTGAATCTTTAAAACCCACAATAAGCCATTCATCTGAAATTAACCTTAGTCCGAAGGTAAAGGTAGAGAAGCCTAAAGTAGAGGAGGAGCCAATAGTATCTGGCGATGATAACTGTGTAATAGAGAAAACACCTGAGGAAGATACTGTAGAGGAAAATCTTGCAGCCAGACTTGTTAAAGATTTTGGGGAGTTTGACCCTACACTGGAACTTTCTAATTATCAGTTGCCATCTATAGAACTGCTTAAAGAATACTCATCTGGCGGTATTACAATTAACCAGTCAGAACTTGAGGAGAATAAAAACCGTATTGTAGAAACGCTTAAAAATTATAAAATAGATATAGCGCAGATAAAGGCTACAGTGGGACCTACTGTTACTCTTTATGAAATAGTGCCGGAGGCGGGTATAAGAATATCTAAAATAAAAAGCCTTGAAGATGATATAGCACTTTCGCTTTCAGCTTTGGGAATACGTATTATTGCCCCAATACCCGGTAAAGGAACTATTGGTATTGAGGTGCCTAATAAAACACCTACAATGGTGTCAATGAAAAGCGTTATAGCCTCGCCTAAATTCCAGACTGCCGAAATGGAACTGCCAATAGCCTTAGGTAAAACCATATCTAATGAAACCTTTGTGGTAGATTTGGCTAAAATGCCACACTTATTAATGGCGGGTGCTACAGGTCAGGGTAAATCGGTAGGGTTAAATGCAGTGCTAACATCACTGTTATATAAAAAGCATCCTGCTGAAGTAAAGTTTGTTTTGGTAGATCCTAAAAAGGTAGAGCTTACGCTGTTTAATAAAATTGAAAGGCATTACCTGGCAAAACTGCCAGACTCTGAAGATGCTATAATAACAGACAATACAAAGGTTATCAATACCCTTAATTCTCTGTGCGTAGAGATGGACAATCGCTACAACCTGCTTAAAGATGCTATGGTTAGGAATATTAAGGAGTATAATGATAAATTTAAGCAAAGGAAATTAAACCCCGAAAACGGGCATAAATTCCTGCCTTATATTGTTTTGGTAGTAGATGAATTTGCAGACCTTATAATGACTGCAGGAAAAGAAGTTGAAACACCTATTGCCAGGCTGGCACAGCTTGCGAGGGCTATTGGTATTCACCTTATAATTGCTACACAAAGACCATCTGTAAATGTTATAACCGGTATTATTAAAGCAAACTTCCCGGCAAGGATAGCCTTTAGGGTTACATCTAAAATTGATTCCCGAACTATATTAGACAGCCAGGGAGCAGACCAGTTAATAGGGCGTGGAGATTTGCTGTACACGCAGGGTAACGATCTTACACGCGTACAGTGCGCTTTTGTAGATACTCCTGAAGTTGAAAAAATAACGGAATTTATAGGTTCTCAAAAAGCATATCCCGATGCTTATTTACTGCCTGAGTACTATGGGGAGGAAAGTGGCACTAATCTTGATATTGACATATCCGAAAGAGATTCTATGTTCAGGGAGGCAGCCGAAGTTATTGTAACTGCCCAGCAGGGTTCAGCTTCGTTATTGCAGCGTAAGCTTAAACTTGGCTATAACAGGGCAGGCAGGCTTATAGACCAGCTTGAGGCGGCAGGCATTGTTGGCCCTTTTGAAGGGAGTAAAGCCCGTAGCGTGCTGATACAGGATTTGCCTTCTCTTGAGCAATTTTTTAAAAATGAAAATGATCTTTAATATGCAAAAGGTTATAAAAATATTTATTTTATTATTTATTACTGCTAACTTTTCTGTACAGGCGCAAAACCCCCAAAAGGCAAAGGCCCTGCTAGATGAGGTAAGTTCAAAAATAAAAGGATATAATAATATTCTTATTGATTTTAAGTATTCTGTAAGTAATCCTGCTGAAAATTTAAATCAGGAAAGTAAAGGGAACTTAGCTCTCGAAGGCGATAAATCTGTACTTAATTTTATGGGTACTACCCGTATTTATGATGGTAAAAAGGTTTATATAATTGTGCCTGAAGATGAAGAAATTTC
>JBQGDD010000217.1:0-10324 GCA_052038845.1 Dyadobacter sp.
TTTGAACTGCCTACAGGTCCTTACAAAGCAAACCAGGCAGTAGTTAATGCACTTGATAAACTATTTATCCTTCATGCTGACCATGAGCAAAACTGTTCTACATCTACTGTAAGAATGGTAGGTTCATCTCATGCTGGTTTATTCGCATCTATTTCTGCGGGTGTATCAGCATTATGGGGTCCTTTACATGGTGGTGCCAACCAGGCAGTGCTTGAAATGCTTGAAGAAATCCAGAAAAATGGAGGCGACGCAGATAAATATCTTGCAAAAGCAAAAGATAAAGAAGATCCGTTCCGCCTTATGGGCTTTGGGCACAGGGTATATAAAAACTTTGACCCAAGAGCTAAAATCATTAAAAAAGCGGCAGATGAAGTGCTTGCTTCATTGGGTGTAGATGACCCGATACTTAACATTGCTAAAAAGCTTGAAGAGGCTGCTTTGCAGGATGAGTACTTTAAATCAAGAAACCTTTACCCTAACGTAGATTTCTATTCAGGAATTATATACAGGGCTATGGGCATCCCTACAGAAATGTTTACAGTACTTTTCGCTATTGGGCGTTTACCGGGCTGGATAGCACAATGGAAAGAAATGCGTGTTAATAAAGAGCCTATAGGAAGACCAAGGCAAATATATACAGGAAGCCCGCAAAGAACATTTGTGGATGCTGACAAACGATAATCTTACTTACTCAAAAAATACCGCTGCAATCAGCGGTATTTTTTTTGAAATAAAAAATAAAAACATATATGTAAAATAAATATCTTTATCAGTAAATTTAATGATAAGTCATTATGATAAAGAACTTTACAATTTTTGTTGTTTCCCTGTTTTCATTTTGTGCAAATGCACAGCAAATAAAAGTATTTTCAGAGGCTAATGGAGAAATTAGCCTGGATATTACAGTACAGGATTTTGTTTCTAAAACCAAAATAGTCAATAACGGTCAATATCAAGATTTCAGTGCCGTTGCCAAAGTATTTACTTTAGAGAAAGGTTCGCCTGAACTTCCTGTATTTTCAGGCTCGGTAGTATTGCCTGATTCGGGTAATGTATCGCTTGTAATAGAATATGATGCTGTAGAGGAATATTCTGGCATTGAAATCCTTCCCTCTAAAGGAAGCCTTAAAAGAAATGTAAATCCTGCACTTATACCCTATACGTATGGCAATTCCTATGACCAGGATGAGTTTTATCCCGGTACATTAGCTAACTTAAGCGAACCATATATTTTTAGGGATACAAGAGGTGTTACAGTTTCCTTTTATCCGTATCAGTATAACCCCGTAACTAAAAAGTTGCGTGTGTTTAATAACCTAAGGGCTGTAGTTATAACAAATGCGGAAGGTACAGCGATAAATGAGAAAAAGGGTGTACAGGCTGTAACTCCTGCTTTTAAAAAGCTGTATGAGGCCTACTATCTTAATTCGGCTGGAGTTTCAGCATTACGCAATACAGAAACTACAGATTTACAATATAATGGTGAAATGCTGATAATAGCTCCAGATAATTATATGAATACTGTTGGCAGCCTTGCTTTATGGAAAAACCAAAAGGGCATAAAAACCACTTTAGTCTCACTATCTGAAGTGGGAAATACACCGGCAGCTATTAAAAACTATATTGAGGGATTTTATACTGCTAATCCCGATCTTACCTATCTATTACTTGTTGGAGATCATCAAAACCTTCCTACTTATAGTTATGGTATTACAGGAGCTATGGAACAGTTATGGAGTGACAGTTATTATGCCCAGTTAGAAGGTAATGATTATTATCCGGAACTTTTGGTAGGCAGATTTTCGGGAACTGTAAGTGAAGTTGCTACTATGGTGAACCGTACACTTGAATATGAGAAAAACCCTATTGCAGGCGACTGGATGACTAAGCTTGCAGGCATAGGCTCTGATGAGGGCTATGGCTACGGCGATGACGGCGAAGCTGACTGGGAGCATTTACGCGACATTGCAAACCGCTTAATTGATAATGGCTATACTTATGGCTATGAATTTTATGATGGCAGCCATGGCGGAAATGATGCCAATGGCAGCCCTACGCCCCAAATGATTTCGGAGGCGGTTAATGATGGTATCGGGTTGCTGAATTATACCGGGCACGGAGCTCAGGATATTTTTGCTACAGGATGGTATTCATCATCTCATGTAAATGAATTAACCAATAATGGCAAGTATCCTTTTGTAATATCAGTAGCATGTAACAACGGTACTTTTACCAATGGTACATCGCTTTGCGAGGCATGGCTTAACGCTTCAAACAATGGCAGTCCTTCAGGGGCTATAGCTGCAGCCGGTTCATCTATACTTATGGCATGGGCAGAGCCTATGCAGACTCAGGACGGCATGACAGACCTTTTACTTGACAGTACAGAAATGAGTTTGGGAGGGCTGTTTTATGGTGGTGAAATAAGTATGCTGGAAGCCTATAATTTTAGCCCCACAGCCATTGAAGTTATGCAGACATGGGTTTTGTTTGGAGATCCTTCAGCAGATTACCGCAATGCAGTAACACAGCAGCTTATTGTTAGTCATCCTTCAGAGATTGGTATGGGTGAAACGCAACTGGCTGTTGACTGTGAAACAGAAGGCGCAATGGTAACTGTAACCCAAAATGGGGTTATTGTAGGTACAGGAATTATAACCGGTGGCGGGGTTGTTATAAACCTGCAATTGCCTGATGGAGCTGCTGTAGATAATCTGATTGTAACGGTTACTTACCCTAACTATCAGCCTTATCAGGGTGCAATAAACGCTAATGGATTAAATACGGACAGCTTCACTAAATCTGCTGTTGTATTATACCCTAACCCAGCTGATAATGCTATTACCCTCAGTCTTGGCAAGCCGTTAAATGATGTATCTGTAAATGTGGCAGATGTTACCGGGGAAATTATATATTCAGAAAGAAATATCAGTACGCCAGGTAACAATTATACAATTGACACTGCAAGATATGCCACAGGTATTTATATGCTGACAGTTTTAAATGAAGGTCATGCCGAAACATATAAATTTATCATTAAAAGATAAGACTTAATAATCAAATCAATTAAAAATAAAGCCTCTTTAAGGGGCTTTTTTCTATATTTGCTAAAAGCTAAATGCCATGTTGCAATTAAATGTAAAAAACGAAACTTCAAGATTAAAAGCAGTAATTTTAGGTACGGCAAAAAGTAACGGCCCAACCCCCGAAGCGCATGAAGCGTATGATCCTAAATCTCTTGAGCATATAAAGGCAGGTACTTATCCTACCGAGGAAGATATGATAATTGAGATGGAAGCACTAAATACTGTATTTGTAAAATATGATGTAAAAGTGTATCGCCCTGAAATTATAGAAAATTATAACCAGATATTTAGCCGCGATATTGGCTTTGTTATAGATGATACTTTTATAAAAGCCAATATATTACCGGATAGGGAAAGGGAGCTGGATGCCATTCAGTATGTAATAGACCAGATAAACCCTGCTAAAGTTGTTCGTCCGCCGGAAGAGGTACATATTGAGGGTGGTGACGTTATGCTTTGGGATGACTATATATTTATTGGTACTTATAAGGGTAGTGACTATAAAGATTATATAACAGCCCGTACCAATATGCAGGGGGTTAATTATATAAAAGAACTTTTTCCGCATAAAACGGTAAAGGAGTTTGATCTGGTTAAATCTAAAATTGAGCCAAGAGATAATGCACTGCATTTAGACTGCTGCTTTCAGCCTGTAGGAAAGGATAAGGGTGTTATTTATAAAAGCGGCTTTAGGGAAGAGGCTGACTATATGTACCTTGTAAATTTATTTGGAAGGGAAAACCTGTTCCATATAGACAGGGAAGAAATGTACAACATGACCTCTAACTTCTTTTCGATAGATACTAATGTTGTGGTTATTGAAAAAGGCTTTACCAGGTTAAAAAACTGGCTTCTTGATAATGGCTTTACAGTAGAGGAAGTGCCTTATGCAGAAATATCCAAACAGGAAGGGCTTTTAAGATGTTCTACACTACCTTTAATCAGGGAATAATATAATTTTAAGAGATGAAACAAACTACAAATACCATATTAATGGTAAGACCTGTGGCTTTCAGGATGAATGAGCAGACTGCCGTAAACAATTATTATCAGAAAGTACTGGACAACCTGTTGCCGGAAACGGTAAACGCCAAAGCGCAGCAGGAATTTGATGCTTTTGCAGAAAAATTAAAAGCAGTAGGGGTAAATGTGGTAGTGGTTGAAGATACTGTAAACCCTGATACTCCCGATTCTATTTTTCCTAATAACTGGGTATCTTTCCATGAAAATGGCGATGTTGCCTTATATCCGATGTTTGCAGAAAACAGGAGGAGCGAGCGCCGTGAAGACATACTGGATATGCTGGAAGACAAAGGCTTTGCTATAGAGAATATTGTAGATTATACATCTGCAGAAGAAGATGGTATTTTTTTAGAAGGAACTGGGAGTATAGTACTTGACAGGGTAAACCGAAAAGCCTACTGTGCACTTTCGCCAAGGGCAGATGAGGAATTGCTGATAGAGTTTTGTGAAGATTTTGAATATACACCGGTAATTTTTGAAGCGTACCAAACAGTTGATGGTGAGCGCAAGCATATTTACCATACTAATGTAATGATGTGTATTGGAGATACATTTGCGGTAATTTGCGGCGATTGTATTGATGATAAAAAAGAACGTAAGATGGTTCTTTCCAACCTCAAGGAAGACGGAAAAGAAGTTATTTTGCTGACAGAAGAGCAACTGAATAATTTTGCAGGTAATATGCTACAGGTTACAGGAAGCAATGATAAAACCTATTTAGTAATGAGCGCTTCGGCTCACCAGACATTAACTAAAGAGCAAATTACAAAAATTGAAAAGCATACAGAAATACTAAGTTCCAGCCTGGATACTATTGAAGTATGTGGCGGGGGCAGTGCAAGGTGCATGATGGCAGAGGTGTTTTTACCAAACTAATTTTATGCTTTCTAAAAAAACAAAATATGGGTTAAAGGCTCTGATATATATTGCAAAGCAGGATATATCAGAGCCTGTGCTTATTTCGGACATATCTGAAAAAGAAAGCATCCCTAAAAAGTTTTTAGAAGCCATTTTATTGGATCTAAAAAAGTTTGGCATACTTGGCTCTAAAAAAGGAAAGGGTGGGGGCTACTACTTAATGAAAGACCCTAAAAGCATTACTGTGGCAACATTGATAAGAATATTGGACGGGCCTATAGCCATGCTGCCCTGTGTGAGTCTTAATTATTATGAAAGATGCAATGACTGCCCCGATGAAAAAATTTGTGCATTAAATCATTTCATGGCAGAGGTGAGGGATAACACCCTTAACCTTTTACAGCAAAAATCATTATACGATTTAACTTTGGTCTGATTTTTTTTGCATAATACTCCATTTAATCTATAGAGTAGTTTTAGTTGTATAGTTTGTTTGAAGAAGTGCTGCCAAAATTTTGGCAGCCTTTTTTGTTATACTATTACTGCTTTTTGCTTTTCCCCAAATACGTATTCCAAACAGGTTTTACAGTGTTTCCAAACTTTTTGTTTTCGTAGATTATAAAGAAATCCTGATCTATCCTGAAATATTTTGAACCATTTACACTTACCTCATAACTCAGCAACCATTGTTGTTTTTCAGATGTTTGCTGTATAGATTTTGCCGTAAAATCTTTTATTGTAAAAATCTTTTTCTGCTTTGCTGAAAGAGCATTTTCCAATAGTTTTTCGAGCGTTATACCTGTGCCCGATGTATTGTAAACATCAGCCAGGGTAACTTCTGTTTCAGTAAAGAGTTTTTTTATTTCGTTAGCGGTATGGAGTTTCATTTCGTTATTTACAGACGTATCAGAAAGTAACTGTAAATAATTGTAAAATTCTTCAACTTTAGTTTCTGCCTTATGCGAAAAAGCCTCCATCGCCTTAGATGATAATGCTGTGTTGCCTTGATTAGCACTTTGTGCGCTAACCACTGTATATAAAAATAATGCTATTACAGATATATATGTTTTCATTTTATTTTTGAATATATTTAATTGAAATAATTTTTTCTGCTTTATATTCTATTGCCACAATTTCCATTTTTTTAACCAGTTTAGAGGGGGTGGTTATTTTATTGATAAACTCCTGTTTGTTTAAAAACTCAACTCCAATATCATCAAACATTATTTCCTGTATAATGGCATCGTTATCAATAATATCATTAAGCTGCTCTTTACGGCGATTCCAGTCATCAACATCGGCATTCATATAGGCCCGAAGCATCATGGCATAATCATCGGGCTGGAGGTCGTACTCATAAGTGATTTTTTCAAAATCAATATATAGCGTATCTGTTTTGTAATAAGGGCTTTCCGCTATAAGCTGCACATCTTTCTGTTTTATAGTTATGTAAAAACAACTGTCTTTTGGTGTAAGTTTTTCTCTTATGCCATTTTGCAGTACATACAGGCTTACTCTGTCGGTAGCAATGTGTTTTTGAGTGTACTTATCTTTAAGGCAAATGGTTGCTTCATTATCCTGTTGTCCTGAAAAACCAATTGCAAGAATCATTAAAACTGCAACAACCCCGGCTCCTGTATACCACATTAATTTATTACTTTTTTTAGTGTTATTGCTTTCATTTTTATTGTCACTTAAAATCAAACTTTTGTTTTCATGCCTGTAAGCATCCCAGTCCTGATAACCTAACCATCGGCTAAATATTGAGAGCATATCTTTTCTGGGCAGTTTTTCATTTATCTTAGGCTTAAGGTGTGTGTACACCCATTTCTCGCTTACCCTTTCATGGCATTCTTTTTCTACCAAATCCAGTAACTGTGCTATTTCTGCATTACCAAAATCGTGTATTGTTTTTTGGTAATAAGGATAGTGTTTTTGATACTGCTTAAGTATATCCTGCTTTAGCCGATAAAAATAGTCAAGGTCACTCATTGATTGGTAAAATTATAAAACACACGGCTTTATGCTACTGTAAAACCACTGTAAAACTACTGAAAAAACTTTACAGCTGCTTTGCGATGGCTTTTCTGTAATGTTGCAACGGCTTACAGCTACTTTGGCTGTGAATTTAAAAATCATAAAAATGAAAAACACATTAAAAATTTTCGGACTATTAACGGCACTATTTATCTCAGCAAATGCTTTAGCACAAATAAGCGGTAATCAGGTATATCAGCAAAATAATAATAATAACTCCTACATTTCCGCAGGTCAACTATCATCGAGGAATTCAATTACAGCAACAGAGTCAGGACTACTAATTACAACATCTGTTTTATTAAATGCTGAGCCTGATGCTGTGATTGTAACACTTGGGTTAAATCAGGAAGCAAAAACAGTAAAAGAATGTAATGAAAAAATTAACGAGCGAATAAAGTTATTCAGCAAAAAGATAAAATCACTGGGCGTGAAGGAGGCAGATGTTTATGTAGATTTTATATCGCAAACCAAGATTTATGATTATGAGGTTAGCCAAACGCAGGCAAAACAAATGGATATGGGGTTTGAGATAAAGAAAAATATAATTGTACGCTTAGCAGATTTAAAAGCGTTTGACGCGCTTACTAGTGCAGCATCTGAATATGAAATTTATGATATTGTAAAAGCGGAATATATTAATGAAGATATAGAAGCGATATACAGTAATATATTTGATGAAGCCCTTAAGGTTATTAATGCTAAAAAGGATAAGTATGTTAAAGCATTTAAAGCTGACTTATCTGATGATTTCAGGATGACCGAAAATAATTATTACAGTGTACAGCCAAAATCGCAGTACAGGGAGTACAAGGCCTTTGAAAGTTCAGACCTTAGTGTTTCCTATAATTATAATAACAACAATGGGGCTAATTATGTAAGGAAAGAACAGCGAAAAAACAGGACATTTTACTATCAGGGTATAGATACTGCTATGTTTGATAAAGTGATAAACCCGTCAAACCCTGTTATAGGTATTCAGTATGTAATAGAAATGAAAGTCCAGTATCATATAAAAAGGTAAGCCTAACTAAAATCTATAGACTGTAATATGTTTACTATAGAGCTGCTTATGTACTGAACACCTATTGCTATAACTATAAAGCCAATTATCCTGGATATGGCAACAATACCTGAGGCTCCCAGTATTCGGGAAAGGTAGTGTGCACTACGCATTACTAAAAAGATTACAATAGCTACAGCTGCCATAGCAAGGCAGGCGATAACCTGTTCCTGTATGCCTTTTGAATCTTCGTACAGTGCAATAAGCAGGGATATTGAGCCAGGCCCGGCAAGCATGGGTATGGCAAGGGGGGTAAGGGCAATGTCATTACGGGTTTGTGCATCATTTTCAACCTCCTTGTTTATACCCCTTGTTTTACTGAATTTGCCTGTTAGGAGCGAAAAACCGGAGTTAACAATTATAAAGCCACCGGCAATCCGGAGCGCATCTATACTGATGCCAAAAAAAGAAAGTACATACCGCCCTACAAAGAAAGAGATTATCAGTATTATAAATACATTAACTGCTGCCCAAAAAGATATACGGGAGCGTTCGGCTTTAGAGTCGTCAAGTGTAAGTCCAACAAATATGGGCACTGCACCTAAAGGATTTATAACAGAGAAAAGGGCGGCAAAAATATAGATGAATAATTCCATTGGCTATTTTAAGTATGTGGCAAAGATAATTTTTATGTTACTTTTTAACCTTTCAAGGATATTAATATTTGTTCACTAACCCAAATATATAAATAACATTTAAGTAAAATTTATTTGTGAGTGTAAAACTGATATATTTGTTATAACTGCCAATTTAAACAATATAACAATGAAAAAGTTTATTAGCCTGTGTTTAGTACTGACACTATTTTCCTGTAATAATAGTGAAGTGTTTAGCAAAATGGTTGAAGATTTTCCTGATAACCAATGGGCAAATGCTGTGGCTTTTGATTTTGAAACAGAAGAGGATATTGCAGATGCAAGGCTTGTTCTTAAATTTAGGCACGTTCATGAACCACAGTATGATGTAGTGCCTGTTGCCGTTACTATTACTTATCCTAATGGTAAAAATGAAAATATTGATGCTGACCTATTCATTAAAGATGATGAAGGAGAATATATTTCTGACTGCCTGGGAGATATATGCGACCTTGAGCAGGATTTGAAAAAGAATGTTGCGCTCCCAAAAGGCAATTATACTGTAACCATAGCGCACAAAGCCCCAGTTGAATATATACCTAATGTTTCAGCTGTAGGCTTTGCGATAGCCAAAGCTGATAAGTAATACAGTTGTATAATGAGAGCACTCCTTATTTTTTTACTTTTTAGTACAATGCTTAGCGCGCAGACTATTAAAGGTTATATTTATGATGAGAAAGAGAACCTGCCTTTAGAGGGAGCTTTTGTATATCTTGACGGTACCACTTTTTCGGTAACTACTAATGCCGAAGGGTTTTTCAGTATTACTACAGCACAAAAGTTTAATGCGCCCTTAATTGTAACTTATGTTGGCTTTGAAAGTTTCAGGCTTCCTAATCCTTATGGGTATGATAAGCCTGTAAAGATACTGCTTAGGGAAGATGCTATCAGCCTGGATGAAGTTGTCATCAGCAGGGGTAAAGGTTTGTTTACCCGTAAGCAGATGATAAAGGTTTTCAGGGAGCAGTTTTTAGGCAAGTCTAAGGCGGCACGTTCCTGTAAAATAGAGAATGAGGATGATATAAAGCTATATTATGATGAAACTGAAAATAAATTAAAGGCAGTCGCTACAAAGCCCTTACGTATTGTAAATGAACTTTTAAAATATAATGTTGTTTTTGACCTTGCCGCTTTTGAAGTATCTTATAATACCCGTACACTTTCTGATGATTATCTTAAAAAGAGTTTTTTTGCAGGAAGTGCTGCTTTTAAAGATATATCGAATGGAAAGCCACCGGAAAAAAGAAGGAGGGATGCTTATATAGGTTCTCCGGTGCATTTTATGAAGGCAATGGCTTCTGGAGATTGGGAAAAAGAAGAATATCAGCTATATATAGATAAATGGGCTGATGACCACAAAAAATATTTTGGTGTTAAAGATACGCTTAGCCTGACTAAAGTTAACGTTATTGATATTCCCAACGGAGTAAAAAAGCGAAGGGCAGAGAGAAGAAAATTCCGTGAAACGAACGGACTGCCGGATAAGAATGAAGATAATAACTATCATGATGTGCGTTTTACAGTGCTGCACGGTAAAAAGCAACAGTCGTTTTTTTTTTTAGATTAATGAGAGTTTTATATTTATGATAAATGGCTTTTTTTTAACGGAAACCAAAATAAAT
>JBQGDD010000218.1:0-2573 GCA_052038845.1 Dyadobacter sp.
TTACAGGTGGTAGTAATAATACCCCCCAGCCGGCATCATTTAAAGTTGATTTTAACGGTGAAACATTTACAACCAGCTCTGCACAGGCTATGATGGCCGGAGGCTTTATAACTATTACAGCAGTACATCCTCAAAGCGGAAAGGCTTTTAATTTTGCTGTAATGGGAAGTACAATCGGTACTTATGATTTTGCTACAATGGTTTATATGCCAGATATGACAGTTGAAGATGAAGGATATGCCAATATAAATCCTGATGGCGAATTGGGAGAAACCGATGGTTTATTAGTGATAACATCTATAGATACACAAAACAAAACAATATCAGGAACATTTAATTTTACAGGATACTGGCCTGAGCTAAATAGTGATATTCCAAGTATTGAGTTTACAAACGGATCGTTTGAAAATGTACCTTATACCGGAGTAGTTATGCCAAATCCAGGTGGTGATGAGTACTTTAGAGCTATATTGAATGGTAATCAAGTAGATTACAGCACGGCTATAGGTGTAATTAATGCAGGTGGTATTTTATCGATATCAGGATTGAATATGCAGGCTGGTGGTTCTATGCAGTTAGGAATGAACCAAAATATACAGCCGGGAACGTATGATATGGGAGATGATATCAACGAAAGTACAGTATTAGGGCTTGTTTCGCTAAATATGGAGCCTTATGTTGCTACAGGCGGGACTATAGTTATAGAAACCAACAGTGGTGGCTGGCTTAAGGGAACTTTTGAGTTCTTTGCCGAAAACTCTGATGGGGAAGCAATAACTATAACCGAAGGCGAGTTTAATGTAAACATTGAATAAAGTAAAATTGATTTCTAATATAAAGAATCCGCATTAGCGGATTTTTTTGTGGCATAATGATTGACTAAATTGAAATGAAAATCTTGCTTATAATATAGCTAAAGCCTGATTTACAGTTTCTAATTATTGTAATAAATGCTGCAATAATTAGATAACATTAATTGTTTAATGACAAAATGACCTAAAACAGATATGTCTAATCAGAAAATTTTAAATATTGACAGTTTGTCACTACAGGAACTGGATACTGATGCGGAACTGATACCGTTAATGACTCCTGAAGATGAGGAAGAAATGAATAATGAACAGCTGCCTGAAGCATTAGCAATTTTACCATTGCGTAATATGGTGCTTTTTCCCGGAGTTGTTATACCCATAACCGCAGGCAGGGATAAATCTATCAAGTTGATAAATGATGCAAATGCCGATGGTAAAATAATTGGCGTAGTTGCACAAAAAGATGAAGAGATTGAAGAACCTTCTGCAAAAGATATCCATACCATAGGTACAGTAGCAAAAATACTCAGGGTACTTAAAATGCCCGATGGCAACACTACTGTGATTATTCAGGGTAAAAAGCGCTTTGAAATTGATACTGTTACTACAGAGGTTCCTTATCTAAAGGCTACTATAAAGGAAGTAAACGAAAAACGGCCTGAAAAAGATGATGTTGAGTTCAGGACTATTATAGAGTCTATTAAAGAGCTTGCTATACAAATAATTAAAGAAAGCCCCAACATTCCTACTGAGGCTACTTTCGCCATTAAAAATATTGAAAGTGAATCGTTCCTTGTAAACTTTGTGTCATCTAACATGAACCTTACCGTTAAGGAAAAACAGGATTTACTTGCAGTAAACGACCTTAAAGACAGAGCACTTGAAACGCTTAGGTATATGAACCTTGAGCTCCAGAAACTGGAGCTAAAAAATGACATACAGTCTAAAGTTCGTTTTGACCTAGATCAGCAGCAGCGTGAGTACTTTCTGCACCAGCAGATGAAAACCATACAGGAAGAGCTGGGCGGTGTCTCGCACGATCAGGAAATTGAAGAAATGCGTAAAAAAGGGAAGGAAAAAAAATGGAATGATAAAGCAAAAAGCCATTTTGAAAAAGAGCTTTCCAAACTGCAGCGCATGAACCCACAGGTTGCGGAATATGCAACGCAGCGTAATTACCTTGAGCTAATGCTCGACCTGCCGTGGAATACTTTTTCTAAAGATATTTTTGACCTTAAGCGTGCAGAAAAAATACTGAACAGGGATCATTACGGGTTAGAGGATGTTAAAAAGCGTATTTTGGAATACCTTGCCGTACTCAAGTTAAGAAATGATATGAAATCGCCTATTTTATGCCTGTATGGACCTCCGGGAGTTGGAAAAACTTCGATAGGTAAGTCTGTAGCCGAAGCATTAGGACGTGAGTATATACGTATTTCTTTAGGTGGGCTGCGTGATGAGGCAGAAATAAGGGGACACAGAAAAACCTATATAGGTGCAATGCCGGGAAGAATACTGCAGAGTATAAAAAAAGCAGGAACATCTAACCCAGTTTTTGTACTTGATGAAATAGATAAACTTTCCAGCGGGCATAATGGAGATCCGTCATCGGCATTACTTGAGGTTTTAGACCCTGAGCAAAACTCTGAATTTTATGATAATTTCCTTGAATTGGGCTTTGACCTTTCTAAGGTTATGTTTATCGCTACATCTGATAATATGTCAACCATTCAGCCGGCTTTAAGGGACAGGATGGAAATT
>JBQGDD010000219.1:0-2830 GCA_052038845.1 Dyadobacter sp.
CGACTGCACCATGTAACCTGATATAAGCTTACGCATACGGTCCATTTCTACCACTTCGTCCTGTCCGTTTACTGATACTGGAGCTGCTTTCGCTGCCTGTGGCGCAGATGCCGTTGCAGGTTGCTGAGCCGCTTTAGGAGCTGATTGCTGTTGTGGAGCAGCAGGTTGGCTTCCTTTTGTTTTTATATAATCCAGTATATCGTTTTTAGTAACCCTGCCTTCTTTACCGGTACCATTTATAGCCTCCAGCTCTTCAAGGGATATACCTTCTTCTTTAGCAATATTCTTTACCAGTGGCGAGTAGAATTTATCTGAATCTGAAAAATCTACCGGAGCAGTAACCGCTTCCTTAGCCGTTTCAACTGTTTTAGCCACAGCCTCAACGTTAGCAGTAGTAGTTTCCTCTTTAGGAGCATCTACCACAACACCTCCTTCAGTTTCAATATAAGCAATAGTCTGGCCAACCTGTACTACATCATTAACCTGGAAAAGTATTTCTGACAAAACACCCGAAACTTCTGAAGGCACTTCAGAATCTACTTTATCAGTAGCTATTTCAAGTACTGCTTCGTCAGCATCAATGTGGTCGCCCACATTTTTTAACCAATTTGTAATTGTTGCTTCTGCAACGCTTTCACCCATTTTGGGTAATTTAAGTTCAAATTTTGCCATATTGTTAACCTAAAGGTAAAATTACTATTTATGTTTGCGAAATTAATAAAAAAATCAACTCGAAACTTTTTTGTCTATAATTATTCGCAACGTTTTAACTTACTGCTCAATTTCAATCACTTCGCCTCTGTCGTTACTATTATCGCTTCCTATTATAAAATTACTGCCGGCGGGCTTTATTTTAAATGTATAATTACTGTTATTATGCTGCTGCATTATAGCTATTATCTCAACGTAGCTTAGTAATGCGTTATCAAAGATAACACCTGTTTTCAGGTGCTTTGCACCACTATGTGAAATTAACATATTTTGCCTGTATTCTCCAAGCCTCACGACCTTTTTTTGAAGTTTAGCCTCTAAAGCATGTCGTAACGGCTCGTTTCCAGAAAATAAAATATAATCATCAGGTACTACAACTGGTACTTTTTTATTTTTCTTAGCCAAAGCAAAAAACAGTGTTCCACCACGCATGAAAACATCAAATACAGGAGAACTCCTGAAATGTTTTTTATAAAAAAACTGCATCGCCTCGCGAAAGCGTTTCATATAAGTACCGTCTTTTACAGTACTTTCTCCTTTATAGTGAATTACTGTAGTTCCTGAAAAATAATAATTTATCCTGCCTCTTTGCAATACTGTATAAGAAAGGTCTATATCATCGCTATACATGAAGCAGTTTTCATCAAAACCACCCACTTCAAGGTAAAGGCTGCGCTCCATTACCATAAATGCACCTACTAATATATCTGTCTTACCTGATTCATTTTCGTCAAGGTGCTGTGCATAATAAGCATTGAACAATTTATGCTTTGGCAGAAATTTATACAACGCCGATATTTTAGTAAATGCCACCCAGGGTGTAGGCACTCCTCTTTTGCTTTCGGGTAAAAAGTTACCGGCACCATCAATCAGTTTTACACCTGTTATCCCGGGATTTTCCTGCGCTTTAATAAATTCGAGTACTTTTGTAAAAGTATCTTCAGCTACTACAGTATCAGGGTTTAAAATACAGATGTACTTGCCTTTTGCGGCCGCCACACCTATATTATTTCCTTTAGGAAAACCAGAATTCTCTTTACTGGCAATAAGCTGTACATCAGGAAAACGGCTACGCATCATAACACAACTATCATCAGGTGAGTTATTATCTACTACTATAATTTCACTGTCAATGTTTTGTAAAGCCTGCTGTACACTATGTACACATTGCTCTAAAAAACATTTCACGTTATAGTTAAGTATTATAACAGACAGTTGCATGGCGGCAAAGATAAAAAATTTGCCCTTGTATCAGGTTTTCCTTACTGCATAAAAAAAGCACCCTTTTTACAGAGTGCTTTTTAACTAACTAACCAACCAAATTATGAAATCTCTATTAATCGTTTTGCTTTTGGCAATGCTTCTTCTTTTTTAGGTAACGCAATTTTTAAGATCCCATCTTCATAAGACGCTCTAATATCTTCTTCCTTTACAGTTTCAGGAAGAGTGAAAGTCCTTCTGAAAGACGAGTAGCTAAACTCCCTGCGGGTAAATTTGCCTTCTTCCTGCTCGTTCTTTTCTGCTTTAACTTCAGAGGATATTGTAAGCAGCTCGTTATCCAGTTCAATATTAAAATCTTCTTTTTTCATACCGGGAGCCATCAACTCTACAGAAAAAGCTTCATCTGTCTCTTTAATGTTTACAGGCGGCACCATTTTGTTTACCAATTGTGAACCTCCTGCCCAGTCTTTAAATAACTCATCCATTACTGATGGAAAATGATTACCGTTGTTGTTTCTTTTTACTAAGTTCATAACCTTTTATATTTGTTGTTAAACATTTGAAATATTTTGATTTACGACAGAATGGACAAGTTCTGTTCCAAATCAAAATAAGCGACATTTTGTCATAAAAACATGACTTTTTGTCAAAAATTAAATGCAAAGGTTTTATACTTCTTATAGTAAACATCATTTAAAAGCTATATTTTTGCCAAAAAAGTCAGTAACGTGAATTACCTTTCAGTAGAAAATATATCAAAGTCGTTTGGCGAACGCACATTATTCGAAAACATCTCATTCGGTATTAATAAAGACCAAAAAGTAGCTTTTGTAGCCAAAAACGGCACAGGGAAAACCAGCATACTAAAAATCATTACCGGAGAAGATATGCCCGACAC
>JBQGDD010000220.1:0-1978 GCA_052038845.1 Dyadobacter sp.
ATACTGAAATTCAGCATTTACATATTTACTGAATTCAGGAACGGTGTAGAAAAAAGAAAAGTTGTTTTCCTGATGTTTAAATGTCCCTTTATTACCTATACTATTCTGTATTCCAATTTCATTCAGCGCATTGCTCTGTATACCGGTAATACTTACATTATAGTTTTTAAAGTTTAAGTCATTAAGGTTTATGGTATAATATCCGTCAGTTGTACCAATAAGATATATACCCGGTGTAATTTGGGTTATGTTCTCAAAACCCATCATTGAGTTTGTTAGTGTTGCAGGTATAGGGATAGTATTATGCTTAAGTTCTGAATTTAAAGTACCTGAAGACAGATAGTTTATATGGCTTCGGGTAAAAAACCACAGCTTATTAGCGTTATCGGCTATTAATTTCCCTGATATATATTCATTTTCAGCAAAAAAACCGGAAAATTTATCATCGCGCATAAAGTTTTTGGTTTTAGTATCAAGCCTGTAAAAACCGTCTTTTGATGCGTAAAAGATTTGGTTGCTAAACTTACCTAAACTTGCATTTTTACCCTTTAAAGGAGTTTGGTACGTGAAAAATTCTGCAACAGCGGTATATTGAGTATTTATCTTTACCCTGAAAACACCTTTATATTCATGGCTCACATAAACATCATTGCCTTGTGTTTCAAAATACCTGCTGGAATAGTTAAACCCATTAATACGGTTTTTAAACTGCCACCCGTTAGCTGTTTTTTCAAGAACCGAAATACCGGTATAATTACCCTGTAGTAACAGGTTTTTATTAGCCGGGTGATTTTCAAACTTCCATGTGCCTGAACCTGAGTATATTTGGGTTGCGCCATTGTCTGATATTATATATGTGCCTGAATCATGTCCGCAAAACAACGTACCGTTATATTCAAATAAAGACCATACCTGCCCTTTGGTTTTGGGTACAAACTTAAGTTCATTATCAGTGTTATATTCCTTATAAAACAATCCCTGGTTAGTACCTATGTATAATTTATTATTATACAGTACAGAGGCATATACAGTACCTAAAAAACCTGTATCATCAACATAGCTCCTTACTGCTGACTGGAGGTTTACGCAGTTTATACCATTATCCAGCCCTATCCACAGGTTATTGTCATTATCTTCATACAGTGATAAAGCAGTGTTATTGCTAAGTCCTTTATTTTGAGTTATGTGGTATTTTACAGTACCGCTATCTGATAGTATAAAAATTCCGTTAGATACAGAGCCTAAGGCTATGCTGCCGTCACCAAGCATATAGCTGCTATATATACTGTTACCTGCTAAGTGCTTATCGGCTTCAGTATGCCATTTTGTTACTGTGCTTCCCTTAAGCTCTAAAAAGCCGTTGTATTGGGTTTGCATCAGCAGCCTGTTGTTTTTTTGGTAGATGTTTACAATTTTATTATCAATTAGCTGCCTGTCTTTAGATATTTGCTTACTCTTTCCGTTTTCAATCTCAAACAGTCCGGTACCAAAGGTTTGGTACATAATTGTACTGCCAACATTAAAAACCTTGTTAACACCTGTTTCTGGCTTAATAATCTTATAAGTACTATCTTTTGTATTATATATAAATATTTGATTTAATGACTGGAATATAACCCACTGGTCATGCGATATTATATTCCAAAACTGTTCATCATCAAGTATTTTATTTTTTATAGTATCACTCAAAGAGAAGTATTTAAGCACACCTTCAGGCTGCTTTTCCCAGTATCCAAATTCCATATAGCAACCCGTATATATACGGTTGGATACAGGTTTAACAGAGCGTATAATTGTTTCGTTAGGAGAGGGGTACAGCTTCCATGCGGTTCCGTTAAATTCTAAAAGCCCCTCATTATTGGCAAAATATAAAAAATTATCTTCTGCCTGGCTTATCATCCAGTTTTGGTTCCCTGCATTGTAGGTTCCGGCTGTATATATTAATATTGGGGGTAATTCCTGAGAAAAACCATTAATA
>JBQGDD010000221.1:0-5425 GCA_052038845.1 Dyadobacter sp.
CATCATTACTACAACCACACATAAAACGCTGAGAGGGCCAAGAGGAGGGATGATATTAATGGGACAGGACTTTGAAAACCCGTTTGGCATTAAAACACCAAAAGGAGAAATTCGAATGATGTCGTCTTTACTTGATGGTGCAGTTTTTCCGGGTAACCAGGGAGGACCTTTGGAGCATATTATTGCGGCAAAAGCAGTAGCCTTTGGCGAAGCATTACAGGATGAGTTTTTCCGTTATGCCATTCAGGTACAAAAAAATGCCAAAGCTATGGCAGCCGCCTTTGTTAAGAGAGGTTATGATATTATATCTGGCGGTACAGATAACCACATGATGCTTATCGACTTAAGGAACAAAAACATATCTGGCAAGGAAGCAGAAAACGCCCTTGTTAAAGCAGAAATTACCGTTAATAAAAACATGGTACCTTTTGATGATAAATCGCCATTTGTAACTTCGGGCATACGTGTTGGTACAGCGGCAATAACCACAAGGGGATTAATGGAAGCCGATATGGACACAATTGTAGGCTTTATAGACGAAGTGATTAAAGACCACACCAACGAGGAAGTGATTGAAGCTGTTGCCGATAAGGTAAATGAAATGATGAGTGAAAGACCAATATTTGTGTTTTAATATTGCTACATAAGTATTGCAACAATAGATACATTATAACTATGTATTAAGTAAGGCTGCCCATTTCGGCAGCCTTTTGCATTAGATATATTATATTATGTATGTTTGCTGAATAATGAATAACCGCCCAAAAATGAAAAAAATTTTATCTGTAGTATTATTTAGCATCTCATTACTAAGTTACGCCCAAAATGAAGTATCGCAAAAAGCAGAAAAACCTTTTATTGAAGTAACGGGTACGGCTGAGAAAGAGATAATGCCTGACGTTATATATATAATGATAATACTGAAGGATAAAACTATTAATAATAATAGTGGCACTATTGAAGAGCAGGAAATAAAGTTAAACAGCATCATAAAAAAACTAAATATAGAAAGTAAAAACCTTATGCTTTCTGATGTCACTACTGATTTGATTATCCATAAAAATAAAGAAAAGGGTGTTGAAGAAGTTAAAGAATATATTTTAAAGGTAAGCACTGCATCTGAAGTATCTAATGTTTTTAGAGAGTTGCATAATAATGAAATAAAAGAAGCCTATATAAGTTATACAGACCATTCTGACATAATTGCCTTAAGGAAAAAAGTGCGTATTAGCGCAATAAAAGCAGCCAAAGATAAAGCTGATTATTACTGAAGGCTATTGGTGAAGAACTGGGAAAGCCAATTGAAATTAGAGAAATTGAAAATGACCGTTTTGCACAAAACGTCAGACCGAATGTAGCCTTATCCGCAGACAGCAGTCTGAACCCTGACTTTAAAAAAATAAAAATTCAATTTTCATATTACATAAAGTATTTCCTAAAATAAGCTTTTATAGCATATCAAGGAATTTAAGCCCTAAAATTATACCATCAGTTTGAAAACCTCCCTGGTATGCCCTGACATAATCTACCCTGAAAAACCTGAATTTACCGAAACCTACATTATCAAAACCTGCTGTAAACTCATGGTAAGGAGTATTGCCGGGCGTGGCAATGGAGTGATAGCCTGCTACCAAATTCCATTGCAGTAAGTTAAGCAGCGGAACTTTATTCATTATATAGCCTTTAAAGTTATGCTCAGCGTGCAGTTCAAGATATGAATCGTTAGTACTGTGGCTGTAATAAGGCAGTAAATTAAATACATTTAAATAGCTGCTGCCTGTGCCTATGTGGGTTTGGTTGCCATTAAAGTGCTTAAAATCCATAAAGGCTATACCATCAGCATTAAAAAACTTTCCGGCTTTAATATTTATGCCAAAATCTCCTTTATTGCCAAAAGTGTTGTTGTATGTGGTGCGTGCAGCAATGAAATCATACTCATAATTACTTTCGCTGCCCGCAAATGCCTTTGTATATTGTAACGATATTGTTGGGTAATTACCCGTACTTACATTTATTTTACCATCAGGGCGGGTAATGTACTTTTGCCCAAACCGTATATTAGCTACCACAGTAGCCTTCATCAACTTGTGGGTTTCAAACGGTACTGATGTATTATCGAAAGGATCTAAAGGGTTGTTTGATGTATAGTCACCGTCATTTTTTATAAATACATAATCAGTGTTATTTAAAAGTGGTTTCCTTCTTAAATATTCAACATTACCCGACATATTTAAACCTGTAAATATTTCCCTGCCGTAGCTAACCGCAGCAAAAGCCTTATCATAAAGCTTCATGTAATTATCCTTAAAAAATAATGTGCTTACGGTATTTATTAGCGGGCTTATTGGCGCTGCGGGGTTAAACTGCTCAACTGTGTTTCCTCCTGAAAAATGAAACGTCCCTATATTGCCAAATCTGTGAGAAAGCCTTCCGCTAACACGCAGGCGGTCTTCTGCAAATCCGTAATTAAACGTAGCCGAAGCATAAGTGTATTGCTTTTTCTCTTCGTTGTAATGCCGGAATGAAAACCCTGAATCTAAATTCCAGCCCTGTACAGTATTAAAACTCAGTGATGAAATATCGAGCAGCCCTTTATAATTAAAATATCTGTTTTTAAAAGAATTGCGATAGCTGTAGCCCGTAAAAATATCAAAGAATTTAAACTTGTTAGATTTCCGGTCTATGGAATCCAGGTATGCTTCAGATTTGTGCAGGGTTTGTATACTGTCTTTTTTAGTATAGTCATCTGCTTCTTCAAAAGTTAGCGGAATTGGTCTTACAGCACTCCAGTAGGCAGAGTCCTTTTTATTAGACTCTTCTTCAATAAAAACTATTTCGCGCGCAAAAGTCTTTTTGTCGAAATAGTCATGAAATATATAATTGTTATATACGTGGGTAAAATTGCCATTAAACTTTATGCCGAATGCCCCTGCGCTAAAATCAAACGTCTGCGAATTTTTTGCCCATATTTTATTAGTGGCGTTATAGCTATAATTTTGTTTCAGGGTAAGGTTTTCCAGTATAGGCTGCTGTATCCTGTAACCTTTAATGTCAAGGTCTATAGCATATATTGCCCAACTGTTTTCAACAATATAAATATACCCTTCAAATACCGGTTCCTTATCTCTTTTGGGTACAACTTTTATTTTATTTATCTGATTTTCGTTTTCATCAAAAAAACTTCCCTCAAAAACAAACTTGTAATAATTAAAAGCATTATTAGCCAGTGGCGAAACCATGTTTACCTCAAACTCAATGTAATTATTGTAAAAATTATAATGAGTACCCATTGCAGTGTTATAACTGAAGCCATTATCGTTACCACTTATTTTTGATGCTATTACCCGCTCTTTTAATTTATCCGGCTGCTCAAAAGTTATTTTTGATACAGTTTCAGACAGGTAAATAATGCCGCTTCCGGTAGAATCTACCATACCTTCCGGCACATCTACAGTTATACCCATAATTTTTTTAGGAAGATCTTTTACCTTAAATATGCCCTTAGAATAAAAATCTGCCTCAAAACGCCCTGCTTTTTCTGAGTTTATTTTTTTATTTGCTATTGCCTGGCGTATTATAGCATTAGCCGGATTTTCCTGGTTTGATATTACAACTTCATCTAGCTCGTAAGTTTCATCCAGTAATGTTATGTTAAGGGTATAGGGAAAGGAAGTTATATTTAAAGTACTTTTTTTAGTTTTAAAGCCTAATGACTGAAAAACGAGTGTATATTCTCCAGCTTTTTTTACATTAAGCTCATACTCTCCCCTATCATTTGCCGAAGTACTTTTGTATGTATTTTCTACAGCGATATTTACAAACGGGATAGGCTGCCCGTCACTTGATGTTACTTTTCCTCTTATTTGAGAAAACCCTGATGAAGCTATAAATAAAAAAAGTAATGAAAATATTTTGTACATAAAGTAAGGTTAAAACTGATGATTTTACTTTTAACGCAACTACTGCTTAATTGTTACAATATAGAGATAAATTAATTTATCATCAAAAAGCTTATACAATGTGTTATACATATTGTAAAGCACAGGTGCTAAGTATTTTTTTGATTTATATTTACACCTTTAAGTATAGAAGATGAAAAAGATTAAAGAAGAAGTTATTAAAAAAGATACAACAATCAATAAAGTTCAGTTTGACAGGGAGTGGTTTTATGCTGTTAAGGATATGGCAGAATATTTAAACGAAGATTTGAGCAATGTTGAATATGTACACCTGCCGATGATTATAGACGGCGCACAGGAAAATGTAAAATGTGCAACTTTAGAAGATATTGAACGTGCCAGAAAAAAAGAACTGCTGGAAGACTTCACAAGCAGCATTACCAAGCAGAAAAAGAAATAACTTACTCCAGTATATTTAAAAATGTAAGACCGAATATTACTCCGTCAGTTAAAAAACCGCTTTCGTAAGAGCGTACATAATCTATCCTTAAAAAGCGGAACTTGCCCCATCCTAAATTATCAAAGCCTATACTATATTCACTGTACGGGCTACGTTCAGGAATATTTAATACATGATAGCCTACTACCAAATGGTAATTCAGTTTATCTATTAAAGGGATTTTATTTGTTATATATCCTTTAAATGTATGTTCTATATGTCCTTCAAAATACTGGTTATTAGTACTGTGTGTATAATACGGAAGCAGATTGAATACATTAGTATATCGTTCAGATTTTCCTATACGCGTCTGGTTACCGTTAAAGTGCCTGTAATCTGTAAAGGCTATGTTTTCAGAATTAAAAAACTTACCTGCCCTAAAACTCGTTGCCAGTTCGCCTTTATTGCCAAAAGTAACATCATAAGTAACACGGGTAGATAAATGATCAAAATTATAATCCTCAATACTCGACCCAAACCCTTTTTCATAATTAAAATATAACCTGGGGTATTTTTCATCGGGCAGGTTTATTTTGCCATCGGGACGTGTCCAGTATTTTTGTGCAAAAGTTATCCTTGTACCTACAGAGGCTATAACAAGGTCGTGCCTCCTGAAGGCAGGGGTTTCATAATCATCAGGTGCAAGAGGGTTATTAGAGGTATAGGGCTTGTAGATATTTTTTAGTGTAGAAAAATTGGTGTTGTTAAACAGTGCTCTCCTCTCGGTATATTCTGCATTGGCATAAATATATAGCCCGTTTACAACTTCTTCCTGATAAGCAAGTTTTATAAATTTCCTGTCATACAGTTTCATATAATTATCCCTAAAAAACAGTGTGCTTATACTGTTTACTATCCTGTTAATGGGTCTTTCAGGGTTAAATTGCTCAGTAGCTGTACCCCCACTAAGGGTTAGGGTAGCATTAGTAAAATTATTAAACTTTTTAGATATCATTCCCGTTGCCCTGAAACGTTTTTCTGCAAAGCCATAGTCAAGCCTTGTACCCATTGTAAAAAAAGTTTTATC
>JBQGDD010000222.1:0-3473 GCA_052038845.1 Dyadobacter sp.
GAACCTTCACAGGTTTCACAGCGTCCGCCTTTTACATTAAAGCTAAACCTCCCGGGTTTATACCCACGTATCATAGCCTCGGGAGTTTGTGTAAACAGCCTGCGTATTTCTGAAAACACATCGGTATATGTAGCCGGGTTAGAACGGGGAGTACGACCAATGGGTGACTGGTCTATATCGATTACTTTATCAATATGCTCAAGGCCTTCTATTTTTTTATAAGGCTGTGGTTTTTTAACACCGTTAAAAAAGTGAGCGTTTAAAATTGGGTACAGCGTTTCGTTAATAAGCGTACTTTTACCACTACCCGAAACCCCGGTAACGCATACAAGCTGCCCAAGCGGAAGCTCTATAGTCACATTTTTTAAATTATTGCCTGTGGCACCGCTTAGTTTTAATTTCTTACCGTTGCCTTTTCTGCGTTCTTTTGGTACAGCTATTTCTTTTTCACCATTAAGGTATTCTGCTGTAAGCGTATGTTCTTTATAAAGCTGTTCGGGAGTACCTTTACTTACTATTTCTCCACCAAAGCGTCCTGCTCCGGGACCTATGTCTATAACGTAATCAGCACGTTCAATCATATCCTTATCATGTTCAACCACAATAACCGAGTTGCCGATGTCCCGTAACTGCTCAAGAGAATGTATGAGCTTTTCGTTATCCCGTTGATGAAGCCCTATACTTGGTTCGTCAAGGATATATAAAACCCCAACAAGCTGGGAGCCGATTTGCGTAGCGAGCCTTATACGCTGTGCCTCGCCACCCGATAATGATTTTGAACTTCTGTCAAGTGCAAGGTAATTTAACCCTACATCTACCAAAAAGCTAAGGCGGGTTTTAATTTCCTTTACAATTTCAAGCGCAATGGCTTTTTGCTTTTCAGAAAGGCTTTTATCAAGATTTTCAAACCATTCGGCAAGGTCAGAGATGTCCATGTGGGCAAGCTCTGCGATATTCATACCGTTGACTTTAAAATACAGCGATTCCTTTTTTAATCGTGAACCATTACATACCGGGCAGGTAATTTCGTCCATGAACTCTTTAGCCCAGCGTTTTATAGAAGTAGAGCCACTATCGTCATATTGGTTTTTTATGAAGCTGGAAATACCCTCAAAGTCTATTTTATATTCACGGTTAACCCCTAATGTTTTAGAGTTAACCACAAACTTTTCCTTACCGCCGTTAAGAATCATATCCATAGCTTCTGCTGGTATTTTTTCTATAGCATCGGTAAGTTTAAAGCCGTATTTTTCGCCAATAATCTCTATCTGCTTAAATATCCATGAACTTTTATACTCACCTAGCGGTGCAAAGCCACCTTTTTTTATAGTGAGCTTAGGGTTTGGGAGAATTTTATTCAGGTTAATTTCATTCACTACACCCAGTCCGTTACAGTTATCGCACGCACCCTTAGGGGAGTTAAAAGAAAAGTTATTAGGCTCAGGGTTAGGGTAGGAGATACCCGATGATGGGCACATAAGGTTACGGCTGTAATAGCGAACGTCGCCGCTTTCCTGCTCCATAACCATTAATACATCATCACCATGATACATTGCCGTTTTAATACTGTCGGCAAGGCGTTTATCCGTATCAGGGGTAGTATCTACCGCCATACGGTCTATTACGATTTCAATATCATGGGTTTTGTAACGGTCGAGCTTCATGCCGCTTTCTATATCGCGGACTTGCCCGTCAACACGCACTTTTAAAAATCCCTGTTTGGATATTTGTTCAAACAGTTCCCTGTAATGTCCTTTTCTCGAACGAATTATCGGGGCTAAGATACTGATGCGTTTACCATCAAACTGCTCTTTAATCAGGTCTTTTATCTGATCGTCGCTGTAGCTAACCATTTTTTCGCCTGTCTCGTAACTATAGGCATCGGCGGCACGGGCATATAGCAGCCTCAAGAAGTCATAAATCTCTGTTATTGTACCAACAGTCGAGCGCGGACTTTTACTGGTTGTTTTCTGCTCTATAGCAATAACAGGACTTAGTCCGTCTATCTTATCTACATCGGGGCGTTCCAAACCACCCAAAAATTGGCGTGCATAAGCCGAAAAGGTTTCTATATATCTTCGTTGCCCTTCGGCATAAATGGTATCAAAAGCAAGTGATGATTTTCCCGAACCTGATAAACCTGTAATAACAACAAGTTTTTCTCGGGGTATGGAAACATCTATATTTTTAAGGTTGTGGGCGCGGGCACCCAGCACTTCAATCGTGTCTGTAGTATCTGGCATAGCATTTTTGTGCAAAACGCAAAGATACTGAATTTTGAAGTGTTTTTAAGGTAGGGCTATGGGTAAGAAATTGTTAAAAAGTCTCTTACTGATTCTCAAAAAAATCTGAGTATAACTGTGGAATAAGAATTTACTAAAACACTATAAGGTTTATATCTCTATAGGAAAGCGAGAACCAATCGGCTATAGACCTGTTGGTTAATAAACCATGATAAAAGTAAATACCATTCTTAAGCCCCGCATTACAGCGCATGGCACTTTCTATCCCCCCATCTTCTGCCATTTGCAACAGGAAAGGACTTATAATATTACTTATAGACATAGATGCTGTTTTTGAGTATCGGGAAGGAATATTGGGTACACAATAATGCACCACATTATTTTTTACAAAAGTAGGCTTCTCGTGAGTAGTAATTTCTGAAGTTTCAAAACAGCCACCGGTATCAATACACACATCTATTATTACTGCACCCCGTTTCATGTGCTCTACCATAGTTTCGCTAACAACAATAGGTGTCCTGTTTTTACCGCGCATAGCTCCAATAGCTACATCGCAACGCATAAGTGCTTTAAGTAAAGACTTTTCCTGTATAGTAGAAGTAAATATCCTTTGGCTTAAATTGTTTTGCAGCCTGCGCAGTTTGGTAATTGAGTTGTCAAAAACCTTCACGCTTGCACCAAGCCCTAGAGCTGTTTTTGCAGCAAATTCGGCTACCGTACCTGCACCAATTATTACTACTTCGGTAGGGGGTACGCCTGTAATATTGCCAAGCAGTAAACCTTTGCCTATCTTTTGGTTTATCATTAACTCGGCAGCTATAAGTACAGAAGCTGTACCTGCAATTTCGCTGAGTGATTTTACAGCAGGGTAGGAGCCGTCTTCATCTTTAATAAACTCAAAGGCAAGCGCTGTTATTTTTTTTAAGGCAAGGGCCTCAAAATATTCTTTACGCTGTGTTTTTAACTGTATAGCAGAAATAAGTAATGTATGATGGTTCATCATCTCTATTTCACTTACACTTGGCGGCTCAACTTTTAATATAACCGGGCATCCAAATACTTTTTTTGTATCCTGAGTAATTTCTGCTCCGGCTTCGCTGTATTCTTTATCTGAATAGCTGGAACTTTCTCCTGCACCTGCCTCTATCATAACCCTGTGCCCGTGTGCCGTTAATGAGTTAACTGCATCCGGTGTTAAACATATCCTTCGTTCCTGATAGGATGTTTCTT
>JBQGDD010000223.1:0-5112 GCA_052038845.1 Dyadobacter sp.
CATGGAGTTTCCTGATGTTGAAGAGCAGTATATACACCGCATTGGGCGTACCGGGCGTGCTGATAAAACAGGTATAGCTATAAGTTTTATAGCTCCTAAGGAGGAGGAACAGCAGGTGGCAGCAGAGTTGCTTATGGAAAAGGAAATTGAAATACTCCCTTTACCTGAAGGTGTAGAAATTGCCGAAAGGCTGCTTGAATTTGAAAAAGACAGGCAGAAAATGAAGGTATTGCTAAAAAGACCAAAGCAGGAAGGCGGTGAGGCTTTTCATGAAAAGAAAGATAAAAACAAGAAAATAAACTTAGGCGGTCCCGGTAAAACCAAACCACGAAAAACCAAACCCCGCAACCGAGGGGTAGAAAAAGCAAGGGCGGCTAAAAAGAAGAAAAAATAACTCTTCTCCCCTTTTATTTAGCAGGTGTAAATATTATGCATACCGGAGCGCACAGTTCAATTTTATTTTCGGTTGCCTCAAGCATTCCTGTAACCTTATCGCGCTTAAATATAGAAATGTAATTGCTTTTCTGGTTACCTATAAGCACATAATTCCCTTTTGGGGCTATAGCAAAATTACGTGGTGTTTCTCCCCCGCTTCTTATTTCCTGTACCTGGTTCACCCTACCGTTTGCATGAACCCTGAAAACAGATATAGTATTTGCATCTCCCCTGTTTGTTGCATATAAAAATTTTCCATCATCAGAAAAGTGAATATCAGCAGCACCATTTTGCCCCGTATGAAATGGCGTTATATTAATATCCTGTATATGCGAAAAACTTCCTTCCTTATATTCTAAAACAGTCATAACCGCAGTTAACTCATTTAGCAGATAAACAAATATTCTGTTAGGGTGAAATGCCAAATGCCTTGGTCCGTTTCCCGGCTTTATATCATATTCGCTTTTTAGTACAAGGGTTTCTTTACCACCATCGGGGTTATATTGGTAGGTGTATATTTTATCAGTACCTAAGTCAGTAGCCAACACATACTTTTTATCAGGAGAAAAATACACCATGTGTACGTGTGGGCTTTCCTGCCTGCTTTTATTTATACTGCTCCCGCTGTGTTTAATAACCTGTTTAGCATTGGTAAGGCTGCCTTTATCTTTTTTATCAAATACTGCTATTGTGCCGCCAGAGTAATTGGCTACAATTACATTACTATCATCATTAATAATATAACATGGGTCTGCCCCTTCAGAATCTCTTTTATTTATAAAATCTACCTTACCGGTTTGCGGGTTGTAGTTAAAAGAACTAACATAGCTTTTATCACCATTCTCATTTACGCTGTATATAAACCTATTATCAGGAGCTATACTTAAAAAGCTGGGATTCTCTACCCCTTTACTGTTTGCTTTGGGTTTAAATGCACCAGTAATTGTATTAAAATCATAAACATATATACCCTGGCTGTCACACTCATTAGTATATGTACCTACTATAAGGTTATAATTATCCTGCGCATTTGCACCCATAATACCCAATAAAACCAGCATACGGAATATTTTCATCTTTGTATATTTAATATACTAACAAAAATAGGATATTATACGCTCATTTAAAATTTAAACTCTTCTATTTCCTGCTTTCGTTAGAAGAAAAATTAGTATTTTTGACAAACTTTCAAGCGAATGCAGTTTAAAAACCCGGAAATTCTTTACTTTCTTTTTCTACTGGTAATACCTATCCTGGTTCATTTGTTTCAGTTACGCCGTTTTCAAAAGCAGTATTTTACCAATGTAAAATTCCTTAAAGAGCTTACCATGCAAACCCGCAAAAGCTCTAAAATAAAAAAGTGGCTGCTGCTTTTTACCCGTTTGCTTATTCTGTCCTGTATAATTATAGCTTTTGCACAGCCCTTTTTTAAAGCTGCCGATAATGTAAATAAAGGCAACGAAATGGTTATACTGCTTGATAACTCATTTTCTATGCAGGCTAAGGGCAGTAAAGGTGAGCTAATGAAAAGAGCCGTGCAGGATTTACTGGAAAACACACCCGAAAATCAACAATTATCTTTACTTACTAATGATGGTGCCTACTGGGATACAGATATAAAGTCGATACAGAAAGAACTGCAAAACCTTACTTATACAGATATACCTTTTCGCCCTGACTTTTTACTTACTAAGGCACAGTCTAAAAATCCGCGAACGGGTAAAGACATCATAGCTATTACTGATGCCGTAAATCTTGAGGGTAAAGATGTAAAAGAAATTACATCAGGTAACTATCCTGCTTATTTTATAATACCCGAAGCACAGAATAAAAATAATATCTCGATAGACAGTGTTTATATATCGCAGACACTGGACAATTTTTATGAAATTAAAGCAGATATGCAGGCATACGGAACTTTTGAAACAGAAATACCCGTCGCACTGTATGACAACAATAACCTGACTGCCAAAACAGTTGTGAATTTTGATGAAGCTAAAAAATCAGTAAGTTTTACTATTCCTAAAAAAGATTTTCATGGGTATGTATCTGTTTCAGATAATAGTTTGAGCTATGACAACACCTATTATTTTAGCATTTCTAAACCTGAAAAATCGAACGTCCTTGCTATAGGCGAAACTGCAAAAAATGCATTTTTACCTAAAATCTATACCCCTGACGATTTTAATTACACAGCATCTGAATTGCGAAGCCTGGATTACAGCATTATAGAAAAACAGGATGCTATTATACTTAACGAACTTGCCGATATACCCCAGGCATTAACCACAACGCTAAAAGCATTTTATGAAAGAGGCGGGAATATTGTTATCATTCCTTCGGCTGAAAACAACCTGCAAAGCCTCAACGCTCTTATAAGCAGTTTTGGTAATTCAGTAGCCGGAGAGCTAACCACAACAAAAAAGCAGGTTATAAAAATAGCATTTAGCCATCCGTTATATAAAACAGTGTTTGAAAGAACAATAGATAACTTTCAGTATCCAACGGTAAATACTTCATTTACGCTATCAGGAAGGGCTTTGCCAATATTATCTTATGACGATCAGTCGGCGTTTTTAGCATCACTAACTAATGGTGTTGGGAATGCTTATGTGTTTTCTGCACCGTTAAATAAATCGAACAGTAATTTCCAGAACTCGCCGTTAATTGTGCCTACATTTTACAATATGGCACAAAACAGCAGTAACACAGGCGTAAATGCTATAACCATAGGCGGCAACAGCCCTTTATTACTGGATGCTTTACTCTCTAAAGATGAAGTTGTTACTGTGCGTAATGAAGATGCTGATTTTATTCCCATGCAGCAGGTGCTTAGCAATAAGGTGAAACTATCTTTTGGCGATTACCCTGAAAAAGCAGGAAATTATGCAGTTTATAAAAAAGATGAAAAACTTAAAAATATCAGCTTTAACCATGCCCGTACCGAAAGTAACCTTAACTTACAGAACAGTGTTATATTAGATGGTGTTACAAAAACAAAATCGGTAGGTACTGTATATAGCGACATACAATCTGAAAGGACAGCCAGCGAACTGTGGAAATGGTTTGTAATGGCAACATTACTATTTTTATTGCTTGAACTCTTTATTCAAAAATTTGTAAAATGAACCTGATAGTCAAAAACGCAACTATTATAGATAAAAACAGCCCTTTTAATACTAAGGCTGTAGATATAGTTATAGAAAACGGCATCATAAAAAAAATAGCTCAGGATATACCGAATGATGATAATTTTAAGGCTATTGAGTTAGATAACCTTCATGTATCTCAGGGATGGTTTGACAGTTCTGTAAGTTTTGGCGAACCGGGCTATGAAGACAGGGAAACTCTGCTAAACGGTTTAAATACAGCAGCAAAAAGCGGTTTTACCAATGTAGCCTTACAACCTAATGGACACCCGATTGCAGACACTCAGGCAGATATTCATTTTCTTATAAATAAATCAGCACAGCATGCTGTAACACTGCATCCTATAGGGGCACTTACCAAAGGCAGCGAGGGTAATGATATTGCCGAATTATTTGATATGAAAAATGCCGGGGCAGTAGCTTTTGGCGACTATAATAAAGCTATACCCAACGCCAATATCTTAAAAATAGCGTTGCAGTATGTTCAGGATTTTGACGGTTTGGTAATTGCTTATGCACAGGATGATAAAATTAAAGGTAAAGGAGTTGTACATGAAGGCGAAGTAAGCACACGCCTGGGCTTAAAAGGAATACCTGCACTTGCGGAAGAATTACAAATAGCAAGAAACCTTTTTCTTCTAGAATATACTGGGGGCAAAATGCATATCCCTACTGTTTCTACTGCAAAATCTGTACAGCTAATCAGGGAGGCTAAAGCTAAAGGGCTTACTGTAACCTGTAGTGTAGCTGTACATCATTTAGTGCTTACTGATGAGACACTTACAGACTTTGACACACGCTATAAAGTAGCACCACCCCTAAGGCCGGAAAGTGAAAGAAAAGCACTTATTGAAGGTGTGCTTGATGGAACCATAGACCTGATAACAAGCGACCACAATCCTATTGATATAGAGAATAAAAAAATGGAGTTTGACCTGGCTAAAGACGGCACAATAGGCCTTGAAACTGCTTTTGGTGCATTAATGACAGTGCTACCTCTTGAAGTTATTATAGAAAAGCTGACATCTGGGCATGGGGTATTTAGTATTGATAAACAAAGTATAAAAGAGGGCGAAAAAGCCTGCTTTACCTTATTTACACCTGATGATAAAAAAGAGTTTACTAAAAAAGACATACTTTCTAAATCTAAAAACTCGGCATTTTTAGGACGGGAGCTTATGGGTAATGTTTATGGCATTTATAGTAACGGGCAACTGGTACTGAAGTAATAATAATTAAATAACAACAGGCATGAAAGGACGAAATGATTTAAAGCTGGCGGTACTAATTGATGCTGATAATATACCGTACTCTAACATTAAGGGTATGCTTGATGAAATAGCAAAAATAGGTATCCCTACTATTAAGCGCATTTATGGTGACTGGACAAAACCTACTGTTTCCGGATGGAAGCCGTCTTTACTTGAGCATGCCATAACACCAATACAACAATACAGCTATACTACAGGAAAAAACGCAACTGATTCGGCTATGATAATAGATGCTATGGATATACTGCATAGCGAAA
>JBQGDD010000224.1:0-2887 GCA_052038845.1 Dyadobacter sp.
AACTACAAAAGGAATAAGGGCCTTTAAATTTTCGGCAAATTTTTTCTTTATAATGAAGTTGGCATAATTCACTGCTCCCGTAAAAGAAAGTATCATAATAACCCAGCTAAGTACGGTCGTAGTGTCAGCCCCTTCATTAACCGATATGATGCTGAATGGTAGTATAACCATTAGCGGAAGGAAATTATAGAATGACAAAAGACTTTTTAAGAGTACAAAGTGTATAACAGTTTTTTTATTTACCGGCACAACCATAAGCGGCTTAATATTAATTACCGGGAGGCTTTGCAGGAAGAAACGCATTACCACATCTGCTAAAAACCATAGCAGCACAAACCTGTTTACAGATACTATTGGTTCCTCTGCAGGGAATAGTTTGCTTAGTAAAGGATGCAGCCCAATGCCAAGTCCTAAAAAGGCAATTATAAAATAAGCGGCTAAAAAGCCCATAAATATTTTAAGGGCAATGCTTTTACCCAGGCTGGCCGACCGGAAAAATGATTTCCATTCCAGCCAAATGAATTTTTTAAACATGGTTGTTTTTCGTGTTGGTTGTAAGGTATTGGTCAATAAAACGGCACATAAGTTACAGTTTTATGCAGAACTTTCCATTTTATATTCCGGATAAGTCTCTTCCAGCAGCTGTTTGGCCTTTGACGGGATTATATAAATCATGATATGATAATAAAGCACAACTGCAACCATCCATAGTGCTAAAAGGCAATTGATGTAGACCGGAAGCACAGCGTCTTCAAATGTAAAGACAGATAATTGAAAAGGCAGGACTGTTACTACGCCCATGCCACCGCCCCTATATATAAGGTCTTCAAAAAGCCAGCGTTTTCCGCTTAGTTTTACCTTTTTGCGATATTGCTGATAGAGAGCAATTAACTTATAGGAAGCAAACACAAGGAACACAAGCAGGAATGCATTATATGCAAGTACATTTATTGATAGCAATGTGTATAAAAATACTGCCAGCCCAATAGACAGCAGTATTTTAGGAAGGCGTAAAAACTCTTTGGCATACTGCCACATTATCCTCGCATATTTTTTAGATAATGCCAGTTGACGCTGTTCTACTACCTGCATAAAACCAAATACGCCAAATTTTTTAAATTCTTTTTGCAGGGCATCTTCAAAAGAAAGGGCCGGGCTTTCCTGCCAGGTTGCTTCAATACCGTTTGCCAGATGGTCGGCCAGTTCACATTGCAGGTCATAATATTCTACATAATGCTTACGTACGAAGCTGTTTATTTGCTCAAATTGTTCAGTTGAAATCTTTTTCATTATCTGATCATCTTATATTTAATCCTGTAGAAACGGAGTGTTTTGTAAAATGCCATAACAAGCACAATGCTCATGTATATACCCGTTGAAAAGAACACCAACAAGATATAGTGGTTTTCTATTATCCGGTAGGAGTTTATAAGCCCGCCGAGTATAAGCGCCATCCAGAGTAGACGGTCGGTTACTGAGTAGCTGTATTTTCCAAAAACGCGATAGTAAACAATTGTCAAGAACAACAGTGCTACTCCCATGCAGTTGGCAATATTATATTGTGCAGCAAGCTTTTCAGGCGCTGTGTATGACGGTAGAAATAGTATGCCAATTAGCGCAACAATCCCAACAAAAATGGCAAAAGGATGTGCCATACACTGCCTAATATAGCCATATGCGTTTTCACGGGCAATTTCGCGAAAATCTTCATTTTGCTTTAGCAGCCAATCCTTGTTTGCAATCAGATACCTGCTGAAACTTTCCCCAAAATCACTATCACCATTTTCAAGTTCTGATGCAATATGGTCGGTCATTTCAATACGGATATCCACATGCCTTATACCTGCATTTTCCAAATAGTTATCTATAAACTCTATTTGCTGCTGATTTAATTTCATGACATTGTAAGGTTTTGGACGTACAAATTATTATAGCGCCTGTATATTTTAAGGAAAGACACCAACGATGCCAGTGTAAAAACTGCGGTAAACGAATGATATATTGCTATTGACTCAAGGCCTTCTAAAAAATATCGTGGATCAATAATGTGCAACAGCACAAATGACCCGAATACCTGGTCCAGTATAGAAAAAGTCCATTTGTTTATTATCCGTAAATAAGACAAGTAAATTCCCAATATAAATCCCGGCACAAGGCTTGCTATTTTATAGATGTCTATCAGCGTTTGCCCATCAAAATAGCATGAGGCAGGATATTTAAATATGTACACTATTATAACGGCAATCATAAACCATATTGAGAGCACATTGTTTTTTAATATTGTAAGCCCTTTGCGCAATGCTGCTTTTTTAAATGAGCCATACTGAGCTAAAAGGCTTTCCTTATTTTCCAGCATATAAACTTTGAAGTTGTCATAAAAGTCACCATTCATTTCTTCAAGTGCAGAAGCTATATGGTCAGCCATTTCTACACGGGCGTCAAGATATTCTATCCCTGAATTTTCAAGATAGTTATAAATGAATTGTATTTGCGGTGCTGTAAGTTTAGGCATGACGGGCAGATTTATAAGCTTTGTTTGTGAGATATATAAAATAGCATGAGGCAAACATCAGGCTATAACCTATAAGCTCCGCATAAAGAAGAGTTACCGAATCATCAAAATATCTTCTGCTTTGTGATACAACTACAACCGGTATCAGGTAATAAATTTGGATTCTTTCTTTTATCCTATGCAGGAATGGTGATTTCAACCCTTTAAGCCCTGACATAAACCATAATGTCATTAGTATAAAACCGGCCTGGCATACCCTGTATATCCAGATTCCGGCCTGCATACCCAGATATATAACTGCCAATATTGTAAGTAGTATAAATATCCCTTTAAGGCTAATAAACTGTTTTAAAAATACATTTTTATAATAGTCAT
>JBQGDD010000225.1:0-5546 GCA_052038845.1 Dyadobacter sp.
AATGTTTTTAGAATATGTTATACCTGCATTTTTTAATAATGATAAAGATGGTGTACTGCAAAGAGCAAAAATGACTGAAAACGGTAAGCTCACAAAAAGGTTTGAATACCTTACTGATTATATCAGCTAAATTTAAGCTGTTAAAAACATTGCTAAGGCTGCCAAAAAAAGGCAGCCTTTTATATTGTAATGCTTTGTTTTGAAAATATTTTTACCACAACATCAAAAACCCTGTAAATATTGAATAAAAAAACGTTTTTGTATAGTTTTTTTAGCAGGTATGTTTAGTCTTGTACAGTCATATATATGTATATTTAAAAAATTTTTAAGCATGAATATTCACAGAATACTATTAGTATTATTTATTACAACATTCGCATCAGCACAAACAGTACAATCTCCTTCAAAAGAAATTACATCACAATTTAAAATTGACAATTCAGGACGGCCTTACTATACCGTAACCTATAAAAATAAGCCTGTAATTGAACAAAGTTTCCTTGGTATAGAACTGAAAGGTTTACCAGCCCTAAATAAAGATTTTAAAATTGTAAATACCAATGTAAAAACAGTAAACGAAAACTGGAAACCTGTTTTAGGAGAAGTAGCTACAATTAAAAACCATTACAATGAGCTTTTTGTAGAACTTGAGCAAAAGGGTACAGGCAGAAAATTAAACATAGTTTTCAGGGTTTTTGATGAAGGTGTAGGCTTTAGGTATGAGTTTCCGAAGCAGGGTCAGCTCAACTATTTTGTTATATCAGCCGAGAATACAGAGTTCAACCTTAGTGGTGACCATAAGTCATTCTGGATACCGGGAGATTTTGACAGCCAGGAATATGCCTATAATGAAACAACTCTTTCACAAATAGACAATGAAAAGCTAAATCTTAATAACGGAATAGCGGTAAAATCTATAGGAGGGAAGCATATTGTACAATCTCCGTTAATGATGAAAAGTAACGATGGCTTATACATAAATGTTTTTGAAGCGGCAGTTATAAACTATCCTGTAATGCACCTTGATGTAAATAAAAAAGATTTTAAGCTTACATCGCAACTGGTTCCTAATGCAACTGGCGATATGGCATATTTACAGGCTCCTGAAGTATCGCCATGGCGTACGGTAATGGTTAGTGATGATGCCCGTAAAATAGTAGCCCAAAAAATGATACTGAACCTTAACGAACCCTCTAAAATAGATGATACCTCCTGGATAAAACCTATGAAGTACGTAGGTATATGGTGGGAAATGCATGTAGGGAAATCAACATGGGACTATAGCGGCACTCAGGAGGCATCTCAAAAGAAGCCAACAGTTAAAAAACCTCACGGAGCTACTACAGAGAATACTAAAAGATATATAGACTTTGCCCACAAGCATGGTTTTGATGGTGTACTTGTAGAAGGCTGGAATACAGGATGGGAAGACTGGGCAGGCAATTGGAAAGAAGAAGTATTTGACTTTACTACGCCATACCCTGACTTCGATATTGAAGAAGTTACTGCTTATGCAGATAAAATGGGCGTTAAAATGATAATGCATCACGAAACATCGGGTTCCGTATCAAACTATGAAAGAAGATTAGACAGAGCCTATAATCACATGAAAAAATATGGCTATCCTGCTGTAAAAACAGGTTACGTGGGCAAGATAATACCAAGAGGTGAGTACCATGATGGGCAAAGCATGGTTAACCATTTTAATTATGTACCGCAAAGGGCGGCAGAATATAAGGTAATGGTAAATTCTCATGAATCGTCAAGACCTACAGGTGTACACAGGACATGGCCAAACTATATTGCGGCAGAAGCGGCAAGAGGAAATGAATTTAACGGATGGAGTGACGGTAACCCGCCTGCTCATGAAACCATACTGCCATTTACACGCCTTTTAGGAGGACCAATGGATTATACACCGGGTATATTCGAAATAAAAATGAATATTTATGACCCTGAAAAAACAGAACAGGTACATACCACGCTGGCAAAACAACTGGCACTGTATGTAACCTTATACAGCCCTTTACAAATGGCTGCTGATTTACCTGAAAATTATGAAAAATACCCTGATGCTTTCCAGTTTATTAAAGATGTAGGGCTTGACTGGGATGACACTAAAGTACTGGAAGCAGAACCAGGAGACTATTTAACCATAGCCCGTAAAGAAAAAGGAACTGAGAAATGGTTTTTAGGCGCAATAACAGATGAAAATAAAAGAGATACAATGATACAGCTCGACTTTTTAACACCCGGTAAAAAGTATAAAGCTGTTATATACCAGGATGGTAAGGGGGCACATTGGAAAAATGACCCTATTAACTATGAAATAAAAACACAACAGGTTACCAGTAAAACAAAACTTAAACTATCTCTTGCGCCGGGCGGGGGTACAGCAGTAAGTTTTATACTTGTAAATTAGCCACATCATTATAACAATAATATTTACATTAACCTTAAATTAAATTATGAGTTCCTCAAACAAACAAACAAACTGGGGGCAGTTTATACCACTCGTTTCAGTTTTCTTTTTCTGGGGTTTTGTTGCCGCCAGTAATGATATCCTTATTCCTGTATTTAAGGATGCCTTTAACCTTACCCAAGGCGAAAGCCAGCTTGTGGCTGTGGCTTTTTATGTAGCTTATACAGTTGGGTCACTAATATATTTAGGTATATCATACTTAATGAAATCTGATATTGTTAACAGGCTTGGCTATAAAAATTCTCTTGCACTTGGATTATTTATATCAGCAGTTGGTACATTGCTTTTTTATCCTGCGGCAAATACAGGTTCATTTCCCTTAATGCTTTCAGGTTTATTTATAGTAGGGCTTGGTTTTTCATTACAGCAAACCGTGGCAAATCCGCTTGCCATATCTTTGGGCCCTATCAAAACAGGATCGCAAAGGCTTACGCTTGCAGGAGGTATCAATAATTTTGGTACTACAATAGGGCCGCTTATTGTTAGTTTTGCAATATTTGGTTCTGTCAGTTCTGCAACTACAGAGGCAAGTATAGAAAGCGTTAAAATAACGTATCTTATTGTGGGTGCTCTATTTATTGCTGTAGCCATACTTTTAAAATTCTCATCATTACCAAACCATCCGGAAATAGAAGAGGAGATTATTGACGAAAGTGCTGTATTGGTTAAAAAATCAGCCTTAAAATACCCGCAGCTTGTATTAGGAATGATTGCCATATTTGTTTATGTAGGTGTTGAAGTTTCTACAGCAAGTAACCTGCCGGCATACCTTGAAAACGATATGGGCTTTTTAACAAAGGATATTGCTCCATACATCTCATTATATTGGGCGAGCCTTATGATAGGGCGATGGACAGGGGCTGTAGAAGCATTTACAGACAGCAAGTCTAAACAAAGGCTACTGAAATTTGTAGCTCCCTATCTTGCTTTCGCTATATTTTTAGGGGTTAATGCACTTGCAAATCATGACCTTGCACCATTTTACATATATGCAGTAATAATACTTGTGCTTATAGGTGCAGATATTGCAAGTAAAGGAAACCCGGCACATATGCTGTTGATATTCTCCTTGTTAGGTATAACCGCATTAGTTATAGGTATGGCTTCTACAGGAATGATTAGTGTATATGCATTTACCAGCGTAGGTTTATTTTGCAGTACGTTATGGCCTTGTATTTTTGCATTGGCAATAAGCGGACTTGGAAAACAAACTAATCAGGGTAGTAACCTGTTAATAATGATGATTATGGGTGGTGGTATAGTAAGCTGGATACAGGGTATGGTTGCTGATGCTACTACTATACATATCAGTTATATTGTTGGAGTGGTATGCTTTGCTTATCTTGCTTTTTATGCCTGGAGAGTACAGGGTATATTAAAAAGCCAGGGTATAGATCTTGATGCTAAAACGGCAGCAGCGGGACACTAAATATCATAGAGAATAAAGAAAGAGGGCTGGTTTAAAAAATAAACCAGCCCTCTTTCTTTAGATTATTTCAGCACTTAACCCTGCTTCAAGCAGCTGGGTGCACTGGGGTTTTAAGTCGTTATATTCTCCTGACTTTACTGTACATTTACCATTGTAGTGCACAATTAAAGAACATTGCTCTGCCTGTTCCGAAGTATGATCACATACTCTTATAAGGGTGTCAATAACATGGTCAAAAGTATTAACTTCATCATTATACAATACAATCTCATTGTTAAAAGAAAAACTTTCTTCAACTAATACTTCTTCTAAGTCTTTTTGCTTAGTACTCATAATCACACATTTATTCTAAAATGCTAATTTACGTATTTTAGAGCAACCCAATTATTTTTTTGATGCTTTTTTATAAATGTAAGCCCCTTTTCTGTACAGGAACTGTCAATAAAAGGTATATCTTCCTCATAAAAACCACTCAATAATAAAATGCCTTCTTTATTAAGGCTGTCAACATATTGCTGCATATCATTAAGTAATATATTCCTGTTGATATTAGCTATTATTACATCATATTTTTTATCCTTGAGCAATGCTGCGTCACCTTCATAAACACTTATATGTTTGCAGTTATTGCGTTCAGCATTTTCTATAGAGTTAAGATAGCACCAGTTATCTATATCAATAGCATCAACAGGTTTAGCTCCCTTCATCTCTGCAAGTATGGCAAGTATGGCAGTACCACACCCCATATCAAGAGTTTTTTTTCCTGCAATATCAGTTTCAAGCAGGTGCTGTATCATCATAAAGGTGGTTTCGTGGTGCCCAGTGCCAAAGCTCATTTTAGGCTCAATTACAATATCATAAGCAACATCTTTCTTTTCATGAAAAGGTGCCCTAACGTAACAGGTATTATCAACCTCAATGGGTTCAAAATTCTTTTCCCATTCTTCATTCCAGTTTACCTGCTCAATCTCTTCAAAAGTATAATCAACTTTAAAATGTTCAGAATTTATAATCTGAACCTCATTTAAAATATCTTCATTCCAAAGCTCCTTTTGAACGTATGCAGAAACACCATTTTCAGTTTCTATAAAACTTTCAAAAGCAGTTTCGCCAAGTTCAGCTATAAGTATTTCTACTCCGGGTTCTTTAGGCTCTACGGCAAAGTGATACCCTATATATATAACAGACATAAAATTTTTTGTGCAAAAGTAATAATAATAGTTACGGAAGCCGATAAAAAAAGGCGGGTTATATTCCCGCCTGTACCTTTAAAAGTTAACCTGAGCCTGTATTCTTAGCAAATTGCCTTCCTGGCGGTTATTTTGCAAAGAAAAATCTTCATATCGCCTGTTAGACATCGTGTACATAAGTACAAGTTCAAAATTTGGGTTAAACTGCCACTCTAGGCCCACTTCAAGTTCATTAACGTCATAGCTTCGGGCATCAGTTTCGTGCTTTTTACCCCCACGGTAGTAATGGTAGCGTGTAAATGGAAAAAAGAACTGATCTTTATGCTGTATCCTGTATGTTAAGGTTGCATAACCGCCTTCTAATGGCTTTACCTGTATAGACTGAGTATCTTTATCAAACTCTGGGCCTTCACCAATATTATACTCTGCCTGTATGCCAAAAGGG
>JBQGDD010000226.1:0-10203 GCA_052038845.1 Dyadobacter sp.
TTAAACTCGTCATTAGTATTGGGCGCAGCCTTGATTCTGATGCCTCCATAATAGCTTCATATTTAGATTTACCCTGCTCTCTTAACTGATTGGCAAACTCAACAATTAAAATACCGTTTTTAGTTACTAAACCTATAAGCATTATGGTTCCTATCTGGCTGAATATGTTCCACGTTTGCCCAAAAAGCCATAAGGAGAATAACGCCCCGGCAACTGCCATAGGCACTGTAAGGATTATAATAAAAGGGTCTATAAAACTTTCAAATTGTGCGGCAAGGATAAGGTAAATAAGCAATAATGCAAGCCCAAAGGCAAAGAGTGTATTAGAACTACTCTCTACATAATCGCGCGATTCGCCACCAAGGTCAGTTGTAAATGTTTCGTCAAGTACCTTTTCCTTTATCCTGTCCATTGCTTCAATACCATCGCTAATACTGTTTCCGGGGGCAAGCCCGGCAGATACTGTAGCAGACATAAAACGGTTATTGTGGTATAGCTGTGGCGGGCTGCTTTGTTCTTCAACTGTAACAAGGTTATCAAGCTGTATAAGCTCCCCCATATTGTTTTTAACAAATGCCGATGTAAGGTCAACAGGCGCATCCCGGTCCTGCTCTTCAAACTGACCTATCACCTGATACTGTTTACCACTCATCATAAAATAACCAAAACGTTGCCCACTTAATGATAACTGTAATGTTTGTGCAACATCTATTAATGATACCCCTACACTTTGTGCTCTTTCCCTGTCCAGGGTAACACTAATTTCAGGCTTATTAAATTTAAGGTTAACATCAGTCATAGAAAACGTAGGATCGCTTTCCACCTCTTCCATAAACTCAGGTATTTTTTCTTCCAGTTTTTCAAAGTTTGGAGCCTGAATAATGTACTGTATAGGGAAGCCCCCCCTCCTGTTAACGGATATTGTAGGCTGCTCTGAAACCGAGGTACGTGCTTCAGAGTATTGCTTTGTCCACTGCGTAAGGTTTTGTGCAATTTCCTTTTGAGGACGCTCCCTTTCATCAGGCTCTGTTAACGCAATCCTTACGCGCCCGGTATTTACAGATGCCTGCCCAAAAGATGGCGAGGTAATTACAAGGCTTACCTTCTTTTCAGGTACAGAATCTTTTATTAAAGTTTCTATCTCCTTCATAAATCTGTCCATGTAGGCGTAGCTTGCCCCTTCAGGCGCTGTTATATTCATCCCTACAAAGCTCCTGTCATCATAAGGTGCTGTTTCCTTTTGCAATACAGAGTAAAAAAGGGCAATCAGCCCAAAACAAACTATAAGTATGGGAAAGCTAACCCACTTTTTTTTCATGAAACTTTCAAGAGAACCTGCATAACCTTTATTCATTTTTATGAAATAGGGTTCTGTAAAATTATAAAAACGTGTTTTTTTATGCCCTCCCTTTTTTATAAGGTAAGCATTTAGCATGGGTGTAAGCGTTAATGATACAAATGCCGAAATAAGCACTGCCGCCCCTATAACCACACCAAACTCCCTGAAGAGCCTGCCCACAAAACCTTCAAGAAATATTACAGGAAGAAACACTGCAGCTAAAGTTATAGATATAGAAATGATGGCAAAAAATATTTCGTTAGAACCTTTTATAGCTGCCTCTATAGGCGACATACCTTCTTCTACCTTTTTAAAAATGTTTTCGGTAACTACAATACCGTCATCTACCACAAGCCCTGTGGCTAATACTATAGCTAACAGCGTTAATACATTTATAGAAAAGCCACACAAATACATTATAAAGAATGTGGCTATAAGCGATACCGGTATGTCCAGCAGAGGGCGCAATGCTATAGCCCAGTCCCTGAAAAACAGGTAAATGATAAGCGTTACAAGTATAATAGCTATCAAAATAGTTTCGGCAACTTCCAGTATCGATTTTTTTATAAATACCGTGTTATCAATAACTATATTTACCTTTAAATCTTCAGGCAAATCTGCTTTTATCTGGTCAAACTGTTCATAAAACAGGTCAGATATTTCTATGTAATTGGTTCCGGGTTGCGGTATAACGGCTAAGCCTACAAGCTGCTCGCCATCATTGGTCATTTTAGTTTCTACATTTTCAGGTTCAAGAACCGCCCTGCCCACATCGCCAAAATGAACAACATTTTCTCCCGCTACTTTAAGTATTATATTGTTAAACTCTTTTTCTGTAGAAAGGTTACCCATAGTTTTTACAGTCAGCTCTGTATTAGCCCCTGTAAGTTTACCTGTAGGCAATTCAACATTTTGGCGGTTAAGCGCGTCCCTAACATCACTTACAGTCAGCCCGTAAGATGTCAGTTTTATAGGGTCTATCCATAAACGCATGGCATACCTTTTTTGCCCCCATATCTGTACGGCACTCACGCCGGGTATGGTTTGCAGCCTTTCGGCAATAACATTTTCAGCATAGTCGCTAAGTTCCAGCGGGCTTCGCCTTGAGCTTTGCGCCGTCATCACAATAATAGGCTCAGAGTCTGCATCCGCCTTGCTTACTACGGGTGGCGCATCAATATCCTCAGGCAGATTTCTTACAGCCTGAGATACTTTATCCCTAACGTCATTAGCAGCCTCTTCAAGGTTTTTTTCAAGGTTAAATTCAATATTGATACTGCTTGACCCCTGATTACTGGAAGATGTAATGTTCCTTATACCATCAATCTGGTTGATTGATTTTTCTAACGGTTCAGTTATTTGCGATTCAATGATATCAGCATTGGCACCTGTATAGTTGGTACGCACCGATATTTGGGCAGGATCTATAGAAGGAAACTCCCTTACCCCTAAGTAAGTATAGCCAATAATCCCGAACAGGATTATGGAAATGTTCATAACAATTGTAAGTACCGGCCGTTTTATGCTAAGTGTAGATAAACTCATAATTACTGCTGTGCTTTATCTTCTTTAAGAGAAACTTTTACCGGCGATCCTTCCTTTAATGTAAGTACCCCTGTTGTAAGCACGGTATCCCCTTCCTTAAGCCCTGAAAGTACTACAATATCTTTATCTGTACGTGTGCCTGTCTCTACCATAGCCTCTTTTGCAGTACCTGCCCTGTATATAAAAACTTTTTTACCATTCTGCACAGGCACAATAGCTTCAGTAGGCACCATAAATGCATTATCTATATTATCAAGTGGTAACAGCACATTTGCAAATGTACCGGGCAGTAAAAGCCCTTTTTTATTTTCGGCCATTGCCCTTATTCTTAAAGTACGTGTACCTACATCAATAGCAGGTTCCTGCGCATATATTTTTGCTGTAAACTTTTCTTTATGCCCGGGTACTATAAAAGAGATTTCAGAATTTGGTTTTACCTGAGAAGCATATTTTTCCGGTATGGAAAAAGTTATTTTAACCCTGTCGCTGTTAACCAGGCGGGCAATAACTAAATCGGGGGTTACATAAGTACCCGGAGATATATTACGAAGCCCTATGGTACCTGAAAACGGGGCTCTTACAGATGTTTTGCCTATTTGTGCATTAATAAGCTGTGTTTGCGCCTGTGATGCTTTAAAGTCAGCACTTGCAATATCATATTCTTCCTGGCTTATGGCCTCCTTTTCGAGCAGCAGCTTTGCGCGCCTTTCGTTTTCAGAGGTGAGCCCTTGTCTTGTCTTAATTTCTACCGCCTGTGCTTTTAGCTCTACATCATTAATTTTAACCAGTACCTGCCCTTTACTTACTTTAGTGCCTTCATCAAAATAAATTTTTTCGGCAATACCCATTACCTCGCTGCGCAGGTCAACCTGCTCATCTGCCTCAATAGTACCGGATAAAGATATAATGTTACTGAAATCCTGGGGTTTAATAACAATACCGTTTACTCCCATCATATTTTTTTGACCCGAAGCAGTTTTTTTCTGCTCTTTGTTACTCAATACCCGATAAAAAATCAGTACACCAAGTCCAATCAATAATAGTAAGTAAACAATATGTTTGATTTTCATAACGATAGTAAAGTAAAATGCAAACGCAAATCTAAATTAATATCTGTTATTATCTTTGTTGCAGTTATAATTTAACACATAATTACGTAATTTTTATCGATTGTTTATAAGCAGTCCCCAGTCTTTAAAGTTTTTCTTAATCGCTCCAAGCAGTTTGTTGGTAAGCATCCTGTTCAGTACTATTTTAGAACCTGCAAATATTAAAAACCTGTTTACAAACCCAAGTTCAAACAGGTTCAGCGTAATCTTCTGCACTCTTTTCCTTATTTTAGGGCGGTATGCATCAATAACGCCTTCTTTAATAGTGGGCCAATCTGACCCGTTAGAAAATACAGGCATAGGAAAGTAGCCTTTTGCAGGGCGTTCTGTAAATATGGGTATTATCTGGTAGCTGTTACTTTTTGCAGATTTAAACCTGGCTTTATCAATACCTTCATATCCTTTTCTAAAAATCTCGTTTTCCTCTATCGCTTTTTCGGGTACTGTAAAATAATCCCTCAAAAAAATTTCGCAGTTAAAACGCCCCAAATAATAATCATGCACCCTAAACTCTTTACTTATAAAACCACCGAAACCACCCAATGTACCACAGGCTATAGCCATATCGCCCGAAACTTCCTCTGTTTTGCCTTCAGCATCTTTAAAGTGCCTTACCGGCGTTATTAAGTACTGGCTTGCGTGTGTATCTTCCATCGCAAGCATATAGTCTTCCGCTTTAACCTTCATTTGGTTAGTAACAGCAGTAAATAGCTTGCCCAAAACAGAAAACAGGGACTTATCATAATTAAACGGTTCCCGGTCTTTTTTAGGCTTACTGGGAAAAGGATCAATCATTAAAACAGTGTTTACAAAAGTTGAATGCTCAATATTGATTTTATTAAGCTCTTTTGCACCTAAAGTATTGGTAAATTCTTTTTGCGTTATATCATCAAGCAGGCTGCGTACTTTTTCAAAAGGTTCATTATTAATCATACCACCGTCAACATTCAGTGTTTTATACTCCTGAGGTTTTTCCGGGCCGTTTACAAAATATTTTTTTAGCCACTTTATATTCCGTACATCATCACCGTTTCTGTTCAGTATTCTCGGTTCAAGCCCAAAAGGAAATGCACCTGTAGCCATAGCGGCTTTTTTTGCAGTTTCAACATTGTTTCTGTCTGTAAAGTTTAGGGGCATCCAGCCGGGAGGTACTTTATCCTTTTGAATATCATTTTCATACAAACCGAAACACGCATAATCATTATGCACAGTCATTATATATTTTTCCCGCTTTTCGGCTGGGTTAAAATCTATATTGTAGTCAAACCCTTCAAGGTTAGAGAGTGTGGTAAAGATTTTTAGGGGTTTTTCAAAAAACGAAGGAATTTCCTTTAGCTGTCCTGCGGGGTGTCTGGTTATTTTATGTGCTATCTCATCTATAAAGCGTGAGTTAAGCAGTGAGATAATATTTCCCTTTTCTATATCTGATGTTTCAAGCATTTTAGAAAACATATCCTCGCCAAGCAAATCTACCCAGGTATTATAAAACTTATTTTCAGGATGCTCTTTCAGCAAGTCCCTTTGGGAGGGTACAGGTACAGATTGCCTTTCTTCATTAAGCGAAGATGCTGTAACAACGGCTGTCATACCCCCGGCAGAAGCACCGCCAATAACCGGGATAAGCACTTTATGTGCAGGTATGCCGGGCATACCTCTCTGCCTCTCCCATTCTTCAAGGGCTTCAAGCAGATAATCCATTACACCTGCGGTATAAGCACCAGCTGATACAGCCCCTGCCATACACAATCCTATCCTGAAAGATTTGTCATCCATATACTGTTGTAATTGAGTTATTTGTCAAATTTAAGTTTTAAATTCAAATTACTACTCCCTTATTAAAGTGTAATTGTTATACTCATACCATTAGAATTGCTAAAATAAAAAGTAAAAAATATCTAAAATATTTTTTTAGACTAATCTAAAATTATAATTTTGTTCAACTAATTAAATTTTATGAAAACATATATACTCTTATTTTGCTTTTTCTGCGTAACGGCAAATGCACAATCAGGCATTGTAAAAGGAAAAATATCTGCCAATAATGAATCTGTCCCTGCTGCAAGCGTAACCCTTTCGGGTTATGATACCATAGTAACAGATGTGTCCGGTAATTATGAGTTTACAAACATTCCTGCTGGCGATTATACATTAACAATAAACTATATTGGATATAAAACAGAAACTAAAAAAATAACGGTTACTGATACGTCACCCCTGGTTGTAAATATAAAACTCAGAGAAGACGACATGGCTTTGGAGGAAGTTGTTATTACAGGTACCATGAAAGAAGTAAGGCGAAGTGAAAGCCCAATACCTGTTGAAATTATAACGCCAAAACTGTTTAAAAAAAATCCGGTAGCCAATCTTTTTGACGCTGTGGGAATGATAAACGGGGTTCAGCCACAGATGAACTGCAATATATGCAATACGGGCGATATACACATTAACGGCATGGAAGGACCTTATACCCTTATACTTATTGACGGGATGCCTATAGTAAGTTCGCTTTCTACTGTATATGGGCTTAAAGGAATACCCAACAGCATGGTAGAACGCATTGAAGTGGTAAAAGGCCCGGCATCGTCATTATACGGCTCAGAAGCTATGGGCGGTACAATAAACGTAATAACAAAAGACCCCTATAAAGCCCCACTGATAAGTGCCGACTTTTTTACTACAAGCTGGGGAGAACTCAGCCTTGATGCAGGAGCAAAAATAAGAGTAGGCAAAGCAACCTCATTAATAGGTGTAAACTATTTTAATTACAGCAGCCGTATAGACCGGAATGGTGATAATTTTACTGACATGACACTGCAGGACAGGGTTTCTATATTTAATAAATGGAATTTTGAACGTAAAAATAACCGTGTGGCAAGCATAGCAGGGCGTTATGTATATGAAGACCGATGGGGTGGCGAAATGAACTGGGACAGGCAATGGCGCGGAAGTGACAGTATTTATGGCGAAAGCATATATACACGCCGTGCAGAGCTTATTGGATTGTATCAATTACCATTTGATGAAAATATTTTTACCCAGTTTTCGTATAACTGGCACGACCAGAATTCCTGGTATGGCGATACGCCTTTTATGGCTACACAACAGGTTGCTTTTTTACAAACATATTGGGATAAACAGTTAGGCAATAACCACAGCCTTTTATTGGGAGCATCTTTTAGATATACTGTTTATGATGATGATACCCCTGCAACCGCATCTGCCGATGGTAGCAGCAACAACCCGCAAAAAACACCCCTGCCCGGTATTTTTATACAGGATGAGTGGAAGCTGAACGAAAAAAACACCCTGCTGAGCGGTTACCGCTTTGACTTTGATAAAAATCATGGCGGGGTACATTCTCCCAGGGTTGCCTATAAATTTTCGCCTACGCCCAACCATACGTTTCGTGGCAGTTTTGGAACAGGCTTCAGGGTGGTAAACCTATTTACAGAAGACCACGCAGCCTTAACCGGAGCAAGAGAAGTAGTAATTGAAGAAGAACTTAACCCGGAAAGGTCTTACAACGGTAATTTAAACTATGTTTTTAATTTGCGGAGAGATGACTATGTTATAGGGTTTGATGTAACCGGTTTCTATTCCTACTTTACCAATAAAATTGTGGGCGATTTTGACAGCGACCCTAACAAAATAATATATGACAACCTGAAAGGGCACGCTATATCGCAGGGAATATCTTTAAATATTGATGCAACATTCGCCTTTCCTTTAAAAGTAATAGCAGGTGTTACTTATATGGATGTTTTTCAGAAAGAGGATATGCAGGGTACCGGTAGCCTGGAAAGAGTACAGCAGTTGCACGCACCCAAATGGTCAGGCACATTTATTGCGAGTTACCAATTGCCTAAAAACTACAGTGTTGACCTTACCGGGAATTGGTTTGGACCTATGCGTTTGCCAATACTGCCTAATGACTTCAGGCCGGAATATTCCCCTTGGTTCAGTATCGTTAATATACAGTTTACAAAACGTTTTGACTACGGGCTTGAATTTTATGGCGGTATGAAAAATATTTTTGACTTTGTACCTAAAGACCCTATTATCCGACCATTTGATCCTTTTGACAGAGATGTTGACAATCCTGTTACAAACCCTAACGGCTATACATTTGACCCAAGCTATAACTATGCGTCTTTACAGGGCAGAAGGATATTTATAGGTGTAAGGTATAGTTTATTTTAGGCATTATACCCTTTGCCCGCTAAACTTGTCCCTGTACATTTTTGGTGTCATTCCTACATTCTTTTTAAAGAGCGTGCGAAATGTTTTTAAATCATTATAGCCTGATTCCAGCATTACTTCAAGTATGCTTCTTCGTGAGTTTTCAAGCAGTTGCTTTGCAGCTTCAATACGTGTTTTCTGTAAATATTCTATAGGAGTAATACCCGTTACCTGTTTAAAACGGCGCACGAGATTCCTTCTGCTGGCAGGAACATCGGTAATAATCTCTTCTATAGTATTTGCTTTACTGAAACTGATTTTGATTTTTTCCTGAGCCTGTTTAACCAAATCATCACCATGGTCTTCGGGTGGTGTAAATGAGCCAAAATAAGACTGTCTGTTCCTGTCCATATCTACCGAGAAAACCTTTGCTGCCCTTACAGCTGTTTTCCTGTCACAGTAAATTTCAAGTAACAGCATCATCAGGTGAAAACTGTTAGTTGCACCCCCGCTAGTATATATCCTGTCTTTCCCGGTAACAACAGCTTCAGACTGTACAATAACTTCTGGGAAAAGTTTGGCAAAAGCAGCTTCGGCATTAATGTGGGTTGTAGCGGGCTTATTGTTAAGCAGTCCGGTAGCGCCAAGTAAAAATGCCCCGGTACAGTAGCTTGCTATAGCAGCACCTTCACTATATTGATGCACCAGCCAAGGTATCCAGTGTAAATTTGCTTCTATAGATTCTGATTGCCATTCCTGCTTAAACGCAGGGATAAATAATAAATCATACTGCATAGTATTTATTGCCTCCTTTAACTCATAGCCGGTATAAGCTACCTCCCTATGCTCTTTTAAATAAAGAAGGTCAATAATAAACGGAGGTGTTTTCCCCTCTTCTGTATAAAAGCGGTTCACTGTTTCAAAAACGTCCAGCATAGCTGCCACACTAAGCAGGCGATGCTCTTTAGTCAATAAGATTCCCAGTTTCATAGCCATTACAATTAGGTTATAACAAATATATATTTTTTGTCTTAAATACCCCCTTTCAATGACTTTTTATGACAGCATGGCTATAAATTGATATACATAACTTTGTAAGTAACAATTGTATATAAATAATTTGTAATTTTTGTGTCAATTTTTTAAACATATAAAAACAATGAAAAAATTATTACAAACGCAGCCATTGCACACTGACCTGGCACTACTGCTGCTACGCGTTATTTTTGGGGGAATGTTTATTTTTCATGGTTGGCCTAAGTTGGCGAACTATAGTGGCATGCTTGAAATGTTTGGCGATCCTATAGGGCTTGGAACAGAACTCTCCGTAATACTTGTTATTTTTGCTGAATTTTTCTGTGGTATTTTTATTCTTATAGGCTTTTTAACCCGCTTTTCAGTAGTACCTGTTTTTATAACTATGATAGTAGCTTATTTTGTAGCACACGGTACAGATGAGTTTCAGGTAAAAATGCTCCCTTTTGTATATCTGTGGCTATGCCCTGTTATTTTTATTCTCGGCAGCGGCAGGTATTCTATAGATAATATGTTATTTAATAAACAAACTAAATTATAACCCTTTATGAAAATTTTAAAAAAAGTACTTATTGTAATTCTTATAATCATTGCACTCCCGTTTATCATAGCCCTATTTGTAAAAAATGAGTATGCTGTAGAGCGCGCAGTAACAATTAGCAAAACTGAAAGTGAGGTATTTAATTACATAAAGTATTTAAAAAATCAGGAAGAGTTTAGTGTATGGGCAATGGCAGACCCGAATATGCAGACAACTGAAAGCGGTACTGACGGCACAATAGGATACATATATGGCTGGAATGGTAATGACGATGTAGGTGAAGGAGAAATGGAAATTATAGGCATAAAGGAAAATGAAAAACTCGATATTGACCTTAGGTTTAAACGCCCTTTTGAAAGTAACGGCAAGGCATACATGACCACCTCAAAAGTAGGTTCTAAAAGCACCAAAGTTACATGGGGAATGTATGGCGAAATCAGCTACCCAATGAATTT
>JBQGDD010000227.1:0-2544 GCA_052038845.1 Dyadobacter sp.
ATCTCTTTTTCCGGTGGCGTAATCTTTAAGGTCCTGTACTTTTACCTGGAAAATCCCCCTGTTGGTAGTAATCCAGAAAAATCCGTTTTTGTCTTCAACCAGGCAGTGGGAGGTAAGCAGGTATTTGTTACGGTCGGCCGGGAACGATGTAACCTTTCCATTTTGGTATAAATACAACCCCTTGTTATAGGATGCCACCCATATTTCATTATCACTTTTTATGTATACCTCCCTTATATATGCATCGTCAAATCCTTTTATCTTTTCTGTCTTCTTACTGTTCAGGTCAATTTTATATAGCCCGGCTCCACTGCCTATATACATTATGCCGGGATTTTTGCTGTTAAGTGATATGGTTTCAAAATTAAGATTCAGGAATGCAACAGGGCCTGCGCCGGGCTGTGCGGGGTCACAGTAATATAAGGTGCCGCCATGCTTTGGTACTCCTGCTACAAACCATATTTTACCGTCGGCTCCTTTAATAAGGGTAGATATTCTTTTTTTAAGATCCCACACATCCCAACCGGTAAAATTGGTGTTCTTTTTAAACCGGTACAGCTTTTCGTGTGCTTTGGTCCAAATGTCACCGTTAGCGTCTGTAGCCAGGGCATATTTGTCGCTATTATCATCAGTAAATATTTTTTTGCTGTGCCTGTCATTTTCAAAAAGGTCTCCGGTTGAGGCCAGGAGATTATTATTATAAGGTACCAGTGCATAATACACACCATCAGTCCCCATACTGTGCTTGTAGGGCGATGACATTGTTTTAAACTTTTGCCTTTTAACTATCAGCAGGCCTTTGTTTGCGCTGCCCAGGTACAGTATATCATTAACAGTATCATAATATAATGACTGTATGTTTATTTTAGGGTCATGGTTTTCAAAAATAAGCTGCGGTACTATTTGGCCGTTTTTCCCGATAAGGTAGTATAGGTGCCCGTCATCAAAAAGGAAAGCCTGCCCTGCAGTACTATTGGTATATATTTTATGATTCCCGTTAGGGATAAATCCAAATGTGCCTGTAACAGTCTTGTCCGGTTTTATAAGTTCATAACCTTTGCCTTTAATCAGGCGGTATAAATTGTTTTCTATTGCAAAAAACTGTGAGCCAACCGGGTATTTATAAATAAACTTGGTAACAGACTGATTTTTGCTATACTCTCTTATACTGTCATTACCAATAACAAAGTGCTTATCACGCCCCTGTACCTTGAAAAATTCATTAGATATTGTTACATGATAAGCATGCATTACTTCCATATAAGTAAGCTTTGCGTGCCTGGGATATAAATCACTGTTGGGCAAAGGCTTGTTAATTGCCTTTACGGTTCTTTGGTGTATAAGGTAGGCCTGGTCATAATCATCGCGTATAAAAATACTGTCCTTATCAATAGTACCGCCAAAAAGAAACATCCTTTCATAGCGCATGCTTGGCAGGTTTTCAGCATTATAAAGCTTAAAGTTTTTTCCGTCATACCGTACAATGCCGCTTTCTGTAGAAAGCCATATGAACCCGTACTTATCTGCTACAATAGATTTTACACTGTTTTGGGGCAGGTGATTGCTGTCCGCCGAATACCATGTAGAAAAGTAGGTGTTTTGGGCAGATAGGGGAAAACATACCAGCAATAGCAGGCATATAATGTTCCGGCAGGTACGCATGGTAAGGATTTGCGTTAATTTCAGCATTCAAATATACTCATTACAAATTACGATTGTTTTGTAGAATTAATTCTACAAAACAATCAAGCTACATTTACACCGCAGCCCGATAGCATTATGTAAGTTTGCCAAGTAATAACAGAGGAAATAGTGTTACCATAGTCCTGCCCTGTATGGCTCATCCAACACATGCAAGGGCAGGAATTTTTAAGCCCCCAATTTTATCGTTCATATATTTAGCCAAAGTTGCGGCAGGCCATCCTGCCGCAATTTTATTACAACCCCCTAAAAACCACCCCAAAATGTTCCAGATACTATTTTTAAGCTCAGGAAGCCTGCTGCTCATGTTTTCGGGCAAAATGATTATAAAAACCATTGCCGCCGGCGAAAAGCACATGAACAATGCCGGGCTGCTGTCTTTTCTTGCAGCTATGTTATTCCTTACGTCCGGATTGTTACTTTCTGTATTTAACTAACCATGTATGTAAGTTTTTAACACGCAAACGTTTGAGGTGTACATACAGGCGTTATATTTTTGTAGTTAGCCTGATTTTGGATAGTTTTACCTTTTGGCAGCATAGCTGCAGGTATTAATATTCAAAACAAACAGATGAGAAAAATCCTTTTAATACTCAGTGTATTTTTTGCTGTACTGGTAAATGCCCAGCAGCTGAAATCGCCTGACGGGAACTTTACAATGGCTTTTACGCTGCAACAGGGCGGTGTGCCGTCGTATACTTTAAACTATAAAGGGAAGGCGGTTGTAAAACCCAGCAAGCTTGGCCTTGAGCTTAAAGACGATAAAAAATCCCTGCTGAATGATTTTACGGTAGCAGGAACAAAGAACACCACTTTTAACGAAACCTGGACACCGGTGTGGGG
>JBQGDD010000228.1:0-3311 GCA_052038845.1 Dyadobacter sp.
GCTGGTGTATTCAAATATATCAGCTATAATTTTCATTGACGGGGCAGGAGGGTATATGTAGGTGTTCCTTACCATAAACTCCTTTAAAATATCATTCTGTATAGTTCCTGAAAGTAGTTCGGGTTTTACACCCTGCTCTTCGGCGGCAACTATATAAAACGCCATTATGGGGAGTACAGCACCATTCATGGTCATTGAAACCGACATTTCGTTTAAAGGTATCTGGTTAAAAAGTACCTTCATATCCTCAACGCTGTCAATAGCTACACCTGCTTTACCTACATCGCCTACAACACGTTCATGGTCGCTGTCATACCCCCTGTGTGTGGCAAGGTCAAATGCCACTGATAATCCTTTTTGCCCGGCAGCCAGATTACGCCTGTAAAAAGCGTTACTTTCTTCCGCAGTCGAAAATCCTGCATATTGCCTTACTGTCCAGGGGCGGCGCACATACATTGTGCTGTAAGGGCCTCTTAAGTTAGGGGCAAAGCCTGCTCCAAAACCTATATGTTCAAGGTTTTCTATATCCTTTTCAGAATAGGATTTTTTTGTTTCGATGCCTTCTGCAAAAAGAAATTTCTCCCCTGTAGTTTCGGTTTGCTCTTTCTCTTTTACAGCGTTATCAAGTTTTATATGTTGAAGATTTTTTCGTGTCATAATTATTTGTTCTCTGCGGTTTTTTCCGTTTCCAGCCTCTCCTGTTCCGTTTTCTCTGCCATTCTTTTTTCTATAATTGGCGTGATAAGGGTTTTTCTCGGGTTGGTTTTTACAAACGGAAATAATTCAAGGTCATGGCTCATACGGTCATTAGGGTTGGGGTATTTGTTAGTACCCAGTAATACCTCTTTGCCGCTGTTAAATAAGTCCTGCTCCTTAGCTGCACTTTCCTGTATTTTTCGCTGTATAGTACCTCCTTTTAGCTGAGTTAAAAAGCCGCCGTTTTCTTCAATGTCTTTAAACAGGGTTAAGGCATTTTCAGCCAGTTGATGGGTTATTTCTTCTATATAATAAGCACCATCAGCAGGGTTGTCTACTTTATCAAAATAGCTTTCATGCTTTAAGACAAGTAACTGGTTACGTGCTATCCTGTCGCCAAACTCATTATCCTTATGGTAAAGGGCATCATACGGTAGGTTGGCTACGGTATCTGCACCGCCTAATATAGCACTCATACATTCTGTAGTGGTACGCAGCATGTTTACATTATAATCGTACAGCGTTTTATTGCGCTTAGTAGGGGTTACTATAATATGACAGTCGTAGTTATGGTCATACTCCTTAGCAATTATATTGAAGAGCGTGCGTATTGCCCTTAGCTTGGCTATTTCAAAAAAGTAATTAGTGCCTACAGCTACCTGTATAACTACAGGCTTGCCAATGGTAGCCACACGGTTAAAATATTCGTTTGCATGCGCCAGTGTATAGGCTATCTGCTGTACCATATTAGCCCCCGCGTTTTGATAGAGGCTACCGTCAACACTTAAAAAGTGAATATTTGTACAGGCAATAGAAATGGTGTTAAGGGTATCAATATCTTTTTCAAGGTTATTATACCAGTTCCCCTCTTTTTCCAGCCTGCCTACAGGGTCAGACTGTACAAAAACAGGAGCTTTTCTCTGTTTGGCTATAGCATCAATTTTTGTAACGAAATCGATTGAAAGAAATTCTAAATTAAAGTAAACGGTTGCAGTATCAGGAACTGCCTGTAATAACTTGTTTACATCTGTTTTATCATTATCTATTGTAAAGCGTATGGTTTCAGCACCACGGTTCAGTACATCTTTAGCCCTGGCAACAGATTTTTCTAAATCGTGAACAAAAATATTTTGGCATATTTTAAATTCTGATGCTTTTGTGATGACTGCATTGGTTTTATCAGCTTCATCGGCATGGTAAAATGGCTTTACCTTAATACCTTCCGGGCTTTCCCAAACTAAAGTGTCGTTATAGTCGGCTCCTTTTAATTCATATTGTATCTGGTTCTTCCATTGTTTGGACGATACAGGTTCAAATTCATTAAATAGATTTTCACTCATGCAAAAATGTTTTTATAGTGATTTAGTGTCCTCTTCAGGTACATCTTCATCAAATTCTATTATGTATATATCCTCATTCTGGCGCTTCATGTAATACTTTTCACGCGCATATTTTTCGGTCTGTTCAGGGTTTTTAAGGTGCTTTATGCTGGTACTGTCCTTTTTTATCTCCTGTATGTAATATTCCTTGTTTTCTTCCAGCTCCTTTATTTTTTCATTAAGCACAGGGTGTTCAAAATACAGTGAATAATTATCTATAAACACTATCCAGACAACAAAAAAAAGAATAACCAATACATACCTGTTTCCTAAAAACTTAAGGAAAGGGTAGCGGGTGGTTAATTTACTGAATGGTTTCATAGTGCTAAGTTAGTGATTTAAAAGCCTGAAAGAAAATCAGTATATAATTAAAGTATCCTTTGGTTTATAACTGCCCTTACAACATCAATAGCTACGGTGTTATACTTATCGTTAGGGATAATTATATCAGCATAAGCCTTTGTAGGCTCAATAAATTGCTGATGCATTGGCTTCAGGGTGTTTTGGTAACGGCTTAACACCTCATCCATATCTCGCCCCCTTTCTGCAATATCCCGCTTTAACCTTCTTATCAGCCTTTCGTCAGAATCTGCATGAACATATATCTTAATATCAAACAGCTCCCTTAATTTAGGATCTGCCAATATCAATATACCCTCCACTATCATAACTTTTCTGGGATGGGTAAGTATAGTATCATCTGTGCGGTTGTGTGTAACAAAAGAATATACAGGCTGCTCTATGGCATTTCCCGCCCTTAGTTCTTTAAGATGTTCGGTAAGTAAGTCAAAATCTATTGCCCGCGGATGGTCAAAATTAATCTTTGAGCGTTCTTCATAACTCAGGTTATTGTTTTCCCTATAGTAGTGATCCTGAGATATGATGCCTACTTCCGTAAGCGGAAGCTCATTCATTATCTGGTGTACAACTGTAGTTTTTCCGCTGCCGGTACCTCCGGCTATCCCTATAACAAGCATATTTTGTAGAAAAAATTATTGCTGCAAAAATAGTAATTAATACTGCTTACAGGCTATTTGTAATTATTTTTAAGTTAACAAATGCAGTCTTGTATTTTGCCTATACGTTTAACCTTAAAATGGATTTATAAACAGGCTATGAACCGAAAAGAAATAACCTTATATTTGAAATCAGCTATGTTGCTATTGAAAAAAGAAAAATATCATGAAGAAAATTGTACTCTCTATACTTCTCGCTATTACCGCTGCAAACGTTTCT
>JBQGDD010000229.1:0-4223 GCA_052038845.1 Dyadobacter sp.
ACGGCGGCAGTAATTAAAGCACTGGTTGATAAAGAAATATTTGAAGAATATTATATTGAAGAAGACCGTGTCACATTTGATAAAAGTTCCGACGCCTCATTTTCACTCAGCGAAAAACAGCAGGAGGCATTTAAAGCAGTAAAGGAAAGTTTTGCCCAAAATCACGTTACTTTACTGCATGGCATTACCTCAAGTGGCAAAACAGAAATTTATATTAAACTTATTGAAGAGTTTATAAAACAGGACAAGCAGATTTTATATCTATTGCCTGAAATTGCCCTTACTACACAACTTGTAGCCAGGCTGACGGCATATTTTGGCAATCAGGTAGCTGTTTATCACTCTAAGTACACTAATAATGAGCGCGTTGAAGTATGGCAACAGGTGCTTGCACAATCTGAAAAGGCAAAAGTGGTAATAGGGGCGAGGTCGGCACTTTTCCTGCCGTTTAAAAACCTCGGTTTTATAGTAATAGACGAAGAACATGAGCAGACGTTTAAACAACAGGATCCGGCTCCGCGCTACCATGCACGGGATGCGGCCATAGTACTTGCCGGATATTTTAATGCTAAGGTATTATTGGGTTCGGCAACCCCATCAATAGAAAGTTATTATAATGCAAAAGGGGGTAAGTATGGTTATGTTTCTTTACAGGAAAGGTTCGGTAATTTAATGCCGCCTGAAATTGTCCTTGTTGACCTGAAAGATAAATACAAGCGCAAACGCATGAAGGGGCACTTTAGCGATGAGCTTATTGAAGAGATAAGCGAAACGCTGAGGCAGGGCAGGCAGGTAATACTGTTCCAAAACCGAAGGGGTTTTTCGCCTTGGGTAGAGTGTATGTCCTGCGGTCATGTACCACAATGTCCGCAATGCGATGTAAGTCTTACGTATTATAAATATAAAAATCAGTTACGCTGCCATTATTGTGGCTATCATATTGCCAACCCTACGCACTGCCACCACTGCAACTCGGTAGATTTATCTGCTAAAGGCTTTGGTACAGAACAGATTGAACTTGAGCTGAAAGAACTATTCCCTGATAAGAATTCCTGGCGCATGGATCAGGATACTACTAGAGGTAAATATGGATATGAAAAGATTATAGATTCCTTTAAAAATCAGGAAATAGATATACTGGTAGGTACACAAATGCTGGCAAAGGGACTTCATTTTGATAATGTGGGGCTTGTAGGGATACTTAATGCCGACAATATGCTCTACCAGCCAGACTTCAGGGCTTTTGAAAGGGCTTATCAAATGATGGTGCAGGTATCGGGCAGGGCAGGGCGAAAAGATGCCAGAGGCAAGGTAATGATACAAACGTATAATCCGCTCCATAATATCATACAGCAGGTAACTGATAATAATTATGAAGCGATGTACAAAGAGCAGTTATATGAGCGCCATAATTTTAAATATCCTCCTTTTTACAGGCTGATAAAACTTACCTTAAAGCAAAAGGATTATGAAAAATTAAAGCACGGTGCAATGTGGGTTTATAATGTACTTACCCAAAATTTAGATATGCCTGTGCTGGGGCCGGAAGAACCCGCCATAAGCCGTATACGTAATGAATATATACGTGTTATTACCATAAAGATTCCGCAGGGCAATACTTTAGCGCAAACCAAAGCGGCAATAGCAAAAATACTCTCAAGTTTTGAAGCTGTACCACAATACAGGTCTATAAAAGTATCAGTAAACGCAGATCCTTATTGAGGTTTGTTCAGTGCTTTGGCAAGGTCTTCTTTTTTATTACGGCTAAGTGGTATTTTAGTTTTGCCTATTTCTGCAAACTTGCTGTTAAAGCTGTCTATCTTATCAATATTGATTATAAAAGATTTATGTACCCTTAAAAACTTTTCAGATGGCAAATCGTTTTCAAAAGCTTTCATGGTAGAGAGTACCAGGTGAGTTTCATCATCAGTGTTAATCTTTACATAATCGCCAAAGGCCTCTATCCATTTTATTTTAGAAATAAAAATTTTAAAGTTCTTCAGGTTACTTTTTATAAAGATATGTTCACCATCTTCGTCAGTTCCTTCTTTTTTAAGTTGATGCAGCTCAATTGCCTTTTGCACAGCTTTGTAAAATCGTTCCTTATTTATGGGCTTGTGCAGGTAATCTACGGCCGCATAATCAAAAGCTTTCAGCGCATAATCGGATTTTGAAGATACAAAGATTATCTGTGGCCTTGTTTTCAGGCCGTCCAGCAGGTCAAACCCTGTCTGTACAGGCATCTCAATATCCAGAAATAACAAATCTACAGATTTATTAAGAATACAGTTGCGTGTTTCGGATGCATTCGAAAAGTCACCTAACAATGTAAGTTCAGGATGTTCGTTAACAAGCTTTGCAAGTGTTATCCTCTGGATTGTGCTATCATCAACAACAACACAGCTAAGTTTCATCTTTTAAGTGGTTTGTAGTGTTTAGCAATATTTTTAGTTTTAGTTTTGTGGATATTTACAAATATAAAGAAAAAAATCCTCTTTAGGGTGGTAGTAAAAAGCAAAATTACCCATTGTTAATTAAATAAAAAAGCATACATTTGCACCCAATTTTATAACAAATAAATATTCATCATTATGAATCACTATGAAACTGTTTTCATCTTGAATCCCGTTTTATCTGAAACCCAGGTAAAGGAAACAGTAAGTAAGTTTGTAGATTACCTTACTTCTAAAGGGGCAGAGATTGTATCAAAAGAAGACTGGGGCCTTAAAAAACTGGCTTATGAAATCCAGCACAAAAAAAGTGGTTTTTACCATTTAGTTGAGTTTAAAGCGCCTGCTGAAGTACTTATCGGTTTTGAAACTGAGTACAGACGCGACGAAAGGGTTATGCGTTTCTTAACAGTAACTCTTGACAAGCACGCTATTTCATGGGCAGAGAGAAGAAGAGAAAAACTAAAAACTAAAGCAAACTAATTATGTCAACTATAGAGCAGTCAGCTAAAGGGAAAAAAGACGGGGATATCAGATATCTTACGCCTTTAAACATAGAGACAAACAAGACTAAAAAGTATTGCCGTTTCAAAAAATCAGGTATCAAGTATGTAGATTATAAAGATCCTGACTTTTTATTAAAGTTTGTAAACGAGCAGGGTAAAATACTTCCCCGCCGTTTAACAGGTACATCTCTAAAATATCAGAGAAAAGTATCTGTAGCTGTAAAAAGGGCACGTCATTTAGCATTAATGCCATATGTGGCTGATTTATTAAAATAAAAAAGAGGCAGTATTATGGAACTTATACTTAAACAAGACGTACAAAATTTAGGTTTTAAAGATGATGTTGTAACTGTAAAAGCAGGTTACGGACGTAACTATCTTATACCACAGGGGTTTGCTCAGGTAGCTACTCCAACAGCTAAAAAAATATTAGCCGAGAACTTAAAGCAAAGAGCATTTAAAGAGCAGAAAATAGTAGATGATGCTAAGAAAACTGCTGAAGCTCTTAAAGCACTTGAAATTAAAATTACTGCTAAAGCAGGTGGCGAAAAACTATTTGGTTCTGTAACCAATGCAGATATTGCTGAAGCTTTAGAGAAAAACGGACAGTCTATAGACAAGAAGTTTATTAACAGCGGAATCGTTAAACGTACAGGTAAATATACTGCAAACGTTAGGCTTCACCGTGATGTTATTGTAGAGCGTCCTTATGAGATTGTTGCTGAGCAACAACAGTAATTATAAGCATTATAGTAAAAGCCTTCTCGTGAGAGAAGGCTTTTTTTTATTTAAAGCAACACCTATGAAATATACCCGACTTACTAAAGAGCAGCTTGAAGAGCTGCACCCTGAATTTATACGTTTTTTGGCTTCGCAATCTATAGATAAAGCAGAATGGGACATCCTTAAAAAAGAAAAACCAGAAGTAGCTGAGCAGGAAATAGATGTTTTTTCTGACCTGATATGGGATAATGTACTCGAAAAAGCAGAGTGGCTGGAACACTATTCTAAAAATCATATTTTCCTGTTTAAGCTGTCTGCAGAGGGAATGGAAAGCATAATAATCCATTCGCATACAGCACAGGCAGACTTTCTCAATCAGGGCGGACTGCAATGGCTTAACGAAAATATTTTCAGTAAAGAAGTAGAAGTAACCAGAGGTAAAAAGCCCTTTGGAGCTGACAGGAGTGCAGAAATATTTGCACTTATTGAGCAGGGAGCTATATTAAGCGATGGTGAGCTGTACCGCCAGATTGAAGATATGTTT
>JBQGDD010000230.1:0-1927 GCA_052038845.1 Dyadobacter sp.
TTTTATTTGTCTGCATACTCGATTTTTTCTTTTGCTCTGTTTGCGGAATACTCATGGCAGCTATAGACTCCTCCAAATCTTTTGTGACGAATTGGGACAAGTTGGATGAAAGGATTTGAACCTGCTTGCAATGAAATAATATTTATCGAATTGGAGAACGACAACTACCTACCTTTATGCCTAAAGCATTGTAATGGTTTTTAATATTTACAATCGCGTGTCCACGTGTCACCTCATCGATTAGTTGATTTATTTTTTGAAGATTCACAGGCTTATTTGCAACTAAGTCACTAAAAAATGTTTGAATCTCTTTTGGATAAACATTTCCTACCATACTAGAAAGCCCGTTACATCCGTTTAATATTTTTTCAATGAGGTTTACGTCCCCTCCAGCGAACATGATAAAGTCATCTGGTAAAGTTGTATTTTTCAGGCGTCTAACATCACTCTCTTCTTTCATCCCAACCAAATGAGAGTGTTTTTGATTCACAAGAGTGTGAAATGAGTCAGCGCTCAATTCAAACCCCGTGCGCAAAGGATTATTATAAAGAACAACATGTTTTGTGGTTTGCTCTAACAATTCATTCATATAAGATATCGCTTGTTCCTGAGTTGGTCGGATATAAGGAGGAAATTGAATGAGAATCGAGTCGAAAACTGAATCCTCGAGACTTTCAATCAACTTTATTGCATTTTTTGTCGTTGTAGCTGATACACCAAACATTAGTTCAACATGTTTAAAGTCTTGCTGATTAAAATAATCAATAATTTGTATCCTTTCTTCAATACTCATTGAGTTTTGTTCACCTGTAGTTGCAGATACGAGTAGTGAATCAATACCATTTTCAGCTAAATATTCAACGATTGGTTTAAATCCATCCAAGTACAGACTTTCATCTTCATGAAAGGGGGTTGGAATCGCTACATTTAAATTCTTCAATTTTTTAACCTCCAACATTAAAATTTTTATCATGTATAAAAAATGTTACTTGTTCTCGTTATATCGACTGACCTCCTTTACATGGTTTGAAGGAATTATTTGTGCATGTAAGTCTAGCCTTCATGTAATAGTCTAAGACACTTATTTTTATAGAACAATTCAATTATTTATATAATAACTATAGTTTGTACCTATGGTTTTATTTGTATAATAATGTATATTAGATGTTAATATTAAAAAAATCATATAGTTGGTACTTGTGAAAATTTCTAATTAGGAGTCGAAGAATGGAATTAAAACAATTAGAGTATTTTTATGCAATGTGTCAAGAACTGCATTTTACAAAAGCTGCAGAAAAGGTTGGAATATCTCAACCATCTTTGAGCCAGCAAATCAAACTTTTAGAGCATGAAATTGGAACACCTTTGTTTGATCGTATTGGTAAGAAAACGACTCTTACTGAATCACGAAAACTCCTATTAAAATATACTCGCAATATTTTTCACGAAATTGAACAAGCAAAAATATCGATTAATGAATTAAATGGGCTTCAAAGAGGATCAATCTCAATTGGGACATTGCTAACAGTAGAGAACTACCTTATTCCACCGGCATTATTTAAATTTCATCAGCAATATCCAGCTGTGAAAATTTCTGTACTAGGTCTCCGTACTGGGGATATTCAAAAACACTTAATAGAAAATAGAGTGGACTTAGGTATTGTGTTTTTACCAATGAAAGAGGATGAATTTGAAACAATCTCTTTATACACGGAAGATATGGCTTTTGCAGTACCTGTTAAACACCCCCTGGCACAAAGTGAAAAGTTGGGGTTAGAAGTATTAGAAGAAACTGCTTCAATTTTGTTTCCTGAGCAATTTTACATCAGACAGTTTATCAACAAGAGTTGTAAAGAAATTGGTTTTCTACCCAATCCTATTTTTGAAGTAACAACTATGCAGTCATTAATTAATATGGCGGTAGATG
>JBQGDD010000231.1:0-9147 GCA_052038845.1 Dyadobacter sp.
CATCATCATGCACCCCGGCCCTATTAACAGGGGGGTAGAGATTACCAGTGACGTTGCAGATTCTCAGCAGTCGGTTATACTGGAGCAGGTAGAAAATGGTGTGGCAGTTAGGATGGCTGTAATCTATTTACTGGCAAGTAAAATAAAATAAACCAATAATTTTAATAACAACTTTGTAAATTAGCATTTTTGCTAGCGGTATAAAGCATATAATAATGAAAGTAGAAGAAAAAGGACATACAGTAACTTTTAAGGACACTCAGGGTGATATTGCTTCCTTTAATGAAAAGGTAGATAATGATTATACAAGGTATAAAGACAAAAATATCATTATAGACCTTTCTCAGTATGGTGCTTTAAAGCTAAATGAAGTACTGTCTTTTTTATTACTGTCTAATAAACACAGGAAGTCTAAAAAATCATTTGTTTTAGTTGTTAATGACTTTGATTTTAATGATGCTCCCGAAGAAATGATAATTGTGCCAACAGTGCTGGAAGCGAATGATATTATTGAAATGGAAGAGATAGAGAGAGATTTAGGCTTTTAAATTAATTATCCTGTTACCTATAACTGTTAGCAGGGCAGGAGTATGTAAATGAATATAACTATATTAGGCTGTTATGCAGCAACCCCCCGGTCGTTAACCAACCCTACATCGCAGGTACTTGAAATGAAGAACAGGATGTTCCTGATAGACTGCGGAGAGGGTACACAGGTACAGCTAAGAAAAAACAAACTAAGATTCTCTAAAATAAACCATGTTTTTATATCGCATCTTCATGGTGACCATTTTTACGGGCTTATAGGGCTTATCTCTACATTCTCTTTACTTAACAGGAAAACCGACCTGCATATATATGGACCGAAAGGGGTTAAAGAGGTTATATTATTACAATTAAAATTGTCTAACTCCTGGACAAGCTACAACCTGTATTTTCATGAACTTGAAGGTACAGCGTCTGAAGTAATTTTTGAAGATGATAAGGTTATAGTATCTACAATTCCGCTAAAACACAGAATTTACACTAACGGCTTTTTGTTTCAGGAAAAAGAAGACTACAGAAAACTTAATGTAGAGAAAGCAGAGGAGTATGGTATCGATAGCTGTTATTATCAAAAGATAAAAAACGGCAGCGATATAACTCTTGACGATGGCAGCATTATCCCTAACAGCGAGCTTACATTTGACCCGCCTGCACCAAAAAGCTATGCGTTTTGTTCAGATACTGTTTATGATGAAACTATCGTGTCATTAATAAGAGATGTAGATGTATTATATCATGAAAGTACATTTTTAGATTCTGAAGAACACCTTTGCGAGAAAACCATGCACTCTACCGCTAAGCAGGCAGCTATAATAGCACAAAAAGCAAATGCCGGGCATCTTATACTGGGGCATTTTTCTACCCGTTATGGTAAACTTGATAAGTTTTTGGAAGAAGCTGTAACGGAGTTTAAAAATGTATCACTTGCTGACGACGGCAAGACATTTGAATTTTAATCTGCCTTAAATTTTTTTGATACAACTACAGCTTTTTTTAGTTACCTTAGTAAGGGTAATCTTAAAAAAGTTAATCACTATATATAATGAAAGACTTAAGTAATTACAGGCGTTCTTATGAAAAGAGTGAATTGCTTGAAAACAACCTGCCTGAAGATCCTATCACCTTATTCAGGAACTGGTTTATAGAGGCAGAAGATTTAGGTGGCAATGCAGAAGTGAATGCAATGACAGTTTCAACTATCGGGTTAGATGGTTATCCTAAAGCAAGGGTTGTATTACTAAAGCAGTTTACACACGAAGGTTTTATTTTTTATACCAATTATGATTCTGAGAAAGGAAAAGCCATAGCTGCTAATCCTAATGTATGCCTTTCTTTTTTTTGGCAGGAGCAGGAACGGCAGGTAATAATAAAGGGCAGGGCAGAAAAGATAGCTGAAAATCTTTCTGACGGTTATTTTGAAAGCAGGCCTCCCGGCAGCAGGCTGGGTGCTATAGTTTCACCACAAAGCGAAGTGATACCAAACAGAGCTTATCTTGAAGAAAAGCTGAGAAAACTTGAAGATGAATATAATAACAAAGAGATATTGCGTCCGGATAATTGGGGCGGATATATTGTAAAACCTGTTGCTGTAGAATTTTGGCAGGGCAGGGCAAACCGACTGCACGACAGGATAAGATTTACACTTGGTAAAGATTATTCTTGGGTGGCTGAAAGGATGGCTCCGTAATGAACTTTAGTATTGAATTAACATCTTGTAGGGATTAATAATATTATTTTTTTTGGATATTTAATTTTCTGATTATTAATAATAAACGTAAAGTGTATGAAAAACCTAATCCTTATAAGGCATGCAAAATCAAGCTGGGAGGCTCCACTTAAAGATAAAGACAGGCCGTTATCCAAAAGGGGGATTAATGATGCCCACCTTATGGCAGCCAATGTAGAGGAATATTTGCCTAAGTCATACATTGTTTGGAGCAGCACCGCGCAAAGAGCAAAAAATACTGCCTATATATTTGCTGAAACTCTTTCTATACCCTTAGATACAATTATCTTTAAAGATGAGCTGTATACTTTTGATGAAAAAAAACTTGAAAAAAGTATAAAATCCTGCGATAATCAATATGATAACTTAATTCTTTTTGGACATAATGACGCTATTACTAATTTTGTTAATATCTTTGGTAACCTTGCTGTAGATAACGTTAAAACAACAGGGTTTGTATTTATGTCGTTTAATGAAAACGACTGGAAAAATATACACAGGGGTACAACAGAAAAAGTATTATTTCCAAGCGATTTAAAAAAATATGATCCACCACTCACCGGTTAACAAATATATTGACAGGGAAAAAAGCTGGCTTGCCTTTAATGCAAGGGTTTTGCAGGAAGCTGCTGATGAAAATGTACCATTATTAGACAGGCTTAGGTTTTTAGGTATTTTCTCTAATAATTTTGATGAATTTTTCAGGGTTCGTTATGCCGCCATCCGCAGATTAAGCCAGGAAGGTATAACGGGCGAAAAAATTCTTGGTGGGGTAACTGCCCAAAAACTGCTGAAAGAAATTACGGAAATAGTTATAGAGCAACAATCTGAAAGCTTAAGAATACTAAGTGTTATTGAAAAAGAGCTACAGAAAGAAAATATCTTTATAGTAAATGAAACAGAGCTTAATAAAGAGCAGGAAATTTTTATAAAAGATTTTTTTATACAAAAAGTCAGCCCAGAGCTGGTAACTATTATCTTAAATGATCTTGATGAGTTCCCTTTACTTAAAGATACATCGGGCTACCTTGCTATAAAATTGGTAATTAAACCAAAAAAGAGTCAGCTTGAGCAGGATCCTTCAATAGATAAAGAAATAAGGTATGCGCTGGTAGAAATGCCTAAAACAGTTAACCGTTTTGTGTTGCTGCCATCATCAAATGAAAAACAGTATATTATTCTTCTTGATGATGTTATACGCTATAACCTCCATAATATATTTAATATATTTAATTATGAAAGCATATCGGCACACATGATAAAAATTACACGTGATGCCCAGCTTGAAATAGACAGCGACCAGAGCAAAAGCCTGATGGAAAAAATCTCTACCAGCGTAAAGGAAAGACGTATTGGGGAGCCGGTACGCTTTGTTTATGACCAGTCTATTGAACCGGATACGCTTGATTTTTTCCTTACCCGAATGGGTATCGATGCTACAGACAGTATTATTCCTGGTGGGAGATACCACAACAGGCGCGATTATATGGGCTTTCCCAGTCTGGGCAGGCATGACCTTTTGTATAAAGAGAATATTCCTTTACCGGTTAACGGGTTAAGCCTTGAAGGAAGTATCCTTCAAAAGATAAAGCATAAAGACTATCTTTTAAATGCGCCCTATCAGTCATTTTCTTACGTTATAAAATTTTTGAGAGAAGCTGCGTTAGATCCTAAAGTTATATCTATTAAAATTACGCTGTATAGACTTGCCAAAAACTCACAAATAATAAGCTCGCTTATTAATGCTGCCAAAAATGGTAAAAAAGTAACCGTACAGATAGAGCTGCAGGCACGTTTTGATGAGGCAAGTAATATTTATTATGCTGAATTGATGCAGACGGAGGGTATTAATCTGATATTTGGTGTAAAAGGGCTAAAAGTACACAGCAAGATATGCGTTATTGAAAGGATTGAAGAAAAGAGAATGAAACGCTATGGTTTTATATCTACAGGGAACTTTAATGAATCTACAGCTAAAATTTATACTGATGTTACCCTATTTACAAGCCACCAGCAAATACTGAAAGAAATTAATAAGGTGTTTGACTTTTTTGATGTTAATTATAGGTTATACCGCTATAAGCACCTGTTTGTATCGCCACATTATACCCGATCGAAATTTAATAAACTGATTGACGGCGAAATATTAAATGCCATAGCAGGCAAAGAAGCGTCTATAAAGTTAAAGATGAATAGTCTTACCGATTATAAAATGATTGATAAGCTATATGAAGCCAGCAGGGAAGGTGTTAAGATACAGCTTATTATAAGAGGTATGTGTTGCCTGATACCGGGAGTAGAGGGAATGAGTGAAAATATTGAAGCGATAAGCATTGTAGATAATTATCTTGAACATTCCAGGATATACATATTTGGTAATTGTGGTGACCCAAAGGTTTATATCTCTTCAGCTGATTTTATGACCCGTAACCTTGATGAAAGGGTAGAGGTTACCTGCCCTATATATGACAGCGAAATAAAGCAGGAGCTGATAGATACGTTTAATATTGGCTGGAAAGGGAATGTAAAAGCAAGGCTACATTCAGCGTCACTTGAAAATAGGTACAGGAAACGACCTGATGAAAAGGTTTTCCGTGCACAACTTGAAACATATAATTATTACAGAAATAAATTAGAAGTAATTTACGAACAACTATAAACCGGGCTTATATAGCAGATAAGTTTGGTGTAAAATTCAGGAATGATTAATATAAAAAAATATGCTGCAATAGATATTGGCTCAAACGCCATGAGGCTGTTGGTATCTAACATTGTAGAACAGGAAGGAAAAGAAACACAGTTTAGCAAAAGCTCATTAGTACGTGTGCCAATACGCTTGGGGCAGGATGCTTTTACAGTTGGAGAAATATCTGAAGAGAATACAGAGCGCATGATTGATGCCATGAAAGCCTATAAGCTGCTTATGAAAGTACATAAAGTAGAGCGTTATATGGCTTGTGCTACATCTGCTATGCGTGAGGCGTTTAACGGGAAGGAAATAGCGGATTTAATAGAGCAGGAGGCAGGTATAAAAATAGATATTATAGACGGGAAAAAAGAAGCGGCAATAATAGCTTCAACCGATTTGAAATATTTTATAAAGCCGGAAAACACCTACCTGTTTGTAGATGTTGGAGGTGGCAGTACAGAGTTTTCATTATTTGCAAGTGGTAGGATTGTAGCTTCTAAGTCTTTTAAAAATGGTACTGTACGTTTGCTCAACAATATGGTAAATGATATTGTGTGGACCGAAATTGAGAAGTGGATAAAATCAGTTACCGAACCTTACGACAATGTAACCCTTATAGGATCAGGCGGTAATATAAACAAGCTATTTAAGCTTTCAGGCAAAAAGCAGGAGCTGCCGTTGTCCTACTTTTATATCAACTCACAATACCAGTTTCTTAACGGCTTAACGTATGAACAGCGAATATCTGAGTTGGGGCTAAACCCTGACCGTGCCGACGTTATAATATATGCTACTAGGATATATTTAAATGCAATGAAATGGAGTGGTGCCCGTAATATATATGTACCCAAAATAGGGCTTTCTGACGGGATTATAAAAGCAATGTATTACGGAAAAATATAGACTAAAGTATATAATAGCTTTCTGCTTTTAATGGTTCCGGTACTTTTTCCTCACCTAAAAGCTGCCTTATATTTATATCAATAGTTCGGGCTATAGCTGTTACTGATGTATCGCTTGGTCTGTTCATAAACGGATCCTGCATATGGTATGCTGTTTTTTCCAGCAGGAAAAATACCATAGAAAAAAGTATCAATAGTGGAAGTTCATATATAAGGTATATATCTTTTAAGGCTATAGAAAGCACAGCTACAAAGAGATATATGGTGAAATGGAGAAATATCCTGTAGCTTGCCGGGAAAACGGTGTTATTAATCCTTTCTGCCCTTCCCATAGAGTCACACAGCCTTACATAGGTTTCATCTATCTGTATATGAGGGAAATCGCTTATTTGCTTATCAGCCCTTAATTTTTTAAGGTCTAGCACATTAAGCTGTAAAATAGCAAGGGGTTTATTGGCATGCCGGGATATATCATTTAAATCTTCCGTAGATAATAAATTTTCTATATTATCAACCGGATTTAAGCCTCTTAAAGACTGACCAAGGGAATAACACCATGCTATTTGCCTGTATGCCATTTTTTTTATTAATGTTGGGTTATCCAGCAATAAAAAACCCTGTAGCTGTAGTACAAAACTTCTCGAATCGTTTACAATTGAGCCCCATATTTTTCGGGCTTCCCACCACCTGTCATAAGACTGACTTATTTTAAATGAAAGCAGTATTGAAATAGCTGTACCTAAAAATACGGGAATATTTAATGGCATTTCCGGCAGGAAATTATCAAAAGTATATTTAAAAACATTAACAACTAAGCCTACAATAAATACATATACTAAATCAGACTTTACTTTTTTAAATATATAAGATAAGGGTATTCTTTTAGCTAAAAGCATAAAATTGACTTTGAGGTTTATTGACTAATAATGAGTCACGTCTAAATTAATTAAATTTAGCTTACATGCTTCTAGAAAAATGTATACAATAGTATGTTTTAAGAATAATTTATATGTCCAGGTCAAAAGTCCTTCTCAGTACTTCTATTGCCGGATTAATAGCTTTAAGTTTTTCGTATTTTTCTTCGGCGGTAAAAGCATATTTTTTCCCTGTAGATTCATTTACGTGCGTTTCAATAACAATATCATGGTTATGCAATTTGCCACGCATATACCCTAATAATTCATGTTTGGTATTATCAAAATCCACTTTAGAGCCTTCGTTGGGTAGTTCCAGTTTTATAGTTACACCGTCAGCATCCAGTACAGGGTCATTTATCTGCATATAGGTAGCCATAATTTTCTGCCCCATGTCATTAAGGCGTTGCGCAAACTTATTCCACATCAAAAGCATATCTGTTTCTGTGAAAGATTCGGTAGGCAATTCGTCATAGTGCTTCTGGCTGGATTTCTGATTTTCAGCCATTTCACGTTTCATACGGATGCTGGACAATGAAAGAGCTGAAACCTTTACTGCTCCGTCATTTTCTTTTTTAATAACGGGAGGTTTTATAACTTCCGGAGCATCTACTTCTAACTGATTGGTTGGCAGTGGTGTAATCCCAACAGATTTTTCCTGCTGCGTATTTTGTGTAGCTATATTGTTTTCAGGCTTATTAACCTGGGCAATTGTTCTGTCTTTAAAGTAATGGGGGGGAATTATAAATTGTTCAGCTTTTTTTTTTTCTCCATCAAAGGTGATGGAGGCAAGCTGCATTAGGCAAAGTTCTACTAAAAGCCTTTGGTTTTGGCTGGTTTTATATTTCAGGTCGCAGTCATTAGCTATATCTATGGCGGTAAGCAAAAACTCCTGACTTGTTCTCTGTGCCTGTGTGCCGTATAATTTTTGGGCAGCTTCACCTGCTTCGAGCAATACTAATGTTGCAGGATTTTTACATACCAAAAGGTCACGGAAGTGGGACGCAAGCCCGGCTATAAAATGATGTCCGTCAAATCCTTTTGCTAAAATATCGTTGTAAGCAAGCAGTAAATCAGGAATATTATTTTCAAGTAAAAAATCAGTTACTTTAATATAATATTCATAATCTAATACATTCAGGTTTTCCGTTACAGCTTGCCGGGTCAGGTTAGTGCCACAATAACTAACTACCCTGTCAAATATAGACAAGGCGTCACGCATGGCACCATCTGCTTTTTGGGCTATAATGTGCAGTGCATCATCTTCAAAAGTTATTCCCTGGCTTACAGCTACATCAGCAAGGTGCTCTTTAGCATCTTTAACCGTTATTCGTTTAAAATCGAATATCTGGCAACGGGATAGAATAGTAGGTATAATTTTATGCTTCTCTGTAGTAGCCAGTATAAATATGGCGTGGCGTGGCGGTTCTTCCAATGTCTTAAGGAAAGCATTAAATGCTGCCTGAGAGAGCATATGAACCTCATCTATAATATACACCTTATACTTGCCTGTTTGCGGTGGTATGCGTACCTGATCTATAAGGTTACGTATGTCATCTACAGAGTTGTTAGATGCCGCATCAAGCTCAAATACGTTAAAGGCAAAATCTTCGGTAGGGTCATCATAACCTTCCTGGTTTATTTTACGGGCAAGTATCCTGGCACAGGTAGTTTTACCCACACCCCTTGGTCCTGTAAATAAAAGTGCTTGGGCTAAATGATTATTTTCTATAGCGTTAAGCAACGTATTGGTAATAGCCTGCTGCCCCACAACATCTTTAAATGTTTGCGGACGGTATTTTCTGGCTGATACGATGAATTGTTCCATAGAAATATTTGCAAAGCAAATATAGTAATTTAAAAATTTAAAGATTGAAGATTTAAATACGGATTTGAGTATTTATTAAACGATTCTACTCAAAAATATATTCCGATTTTTTAATTGCTTCATTATCAAATTATCTATGCAGTAACCTCGGCTATGGCTTCGGTAGAGAGTAATTTTAGCAGGGCTTTTTCCTGTGCGTTAAGGCTGGCATCTTTTGTATTGCGTGGCTTATAATTTTTAATAGTTCCGCTTTCATAAGATGCTATTACAGTAGGGTGTACATAATATTTTTTGCACACTGTTCGGGTATTGCCCAGTTTTTGCGCCACTGAATCAAGCACATTAACTATCTTCTTTTTACAGTCGGTCATACTGCTATGATCTCCTATATCATGAAAGGCACATAATGCATTAAGGCTGCCTGCCCATGCACGAAAATCTTTAGCCGTAAAATCTTCTCCTGTAATCTCTTTTATATAGCTGTTTACATCTGCAGAACCTATAGAATGGTGTTTGCCATCATCGTCATAATACTGAAAAAG
>JBQGDD010000232.1:0-4435 GCA_052038845.1 Dyadobacter sp.
GAAAAAGAATTTATACTTAAACTTGGCAGGGACAATACAGTTGAACCAAATGCCGAACTTAAGCTCCAAGAAGATTTTTACAGGTCTGTAATCAATAATGGCGCGGCATGGACAGAGGAAGATGACAGGTATTACTATGGCTTGCTTTTTAATGAGCAAAATCAAAAATATATAGCCATAATATCTGCTAAAGACAGGCGGGGATATACAAGCATCCTCTACATAACCCGTATCCTGATTATAGGGGGCACCGGGTTTATATTCCTTGCTTATTTCCTGGGCAGGTTTTTTGCAAGGCGAATTATCAACCCCATATCGGGAATTACAAAGGAGGCAAACCGTATTACAGCTTCAAACCTCCATAACAGGCTGCCTTATACCGATACCGCCGATGAAATATCAGACCTTGCCAAGACATTTAATAATATGCTGGACAGGCTGGAAACTTCATTCGAAATACAGGCAAATTTTATAAATAATGCATCGCACGAATTAAAAACGCCTATAACTACTATTATTGCCGAAACAGAGATAGCACTGCTTAAGGAAAGGGAAACGGCTGAATATGAAAGCACACTTAACAGTATTAACAAACAGGCAACCCGCCTTGCCAACCTTACCGAAAGCCTTTTAAAACTTACCCAAACAGGGTATGACGGCACAAAGCAGGTACAGGATATTGCCCGCATGGACGACCTGCTGCTTGATGTAAAAAGTGACCTGGACAGGCTGTACCCGGACAACAGGATAAATATAAAGCTTGACGATATACCTGAGGATGATTTACACCTTATGTTACCGTGCAACAGGCCGTTATTAGAGCTCGCCATAGGCAATATAATATCTAACGGCATTAAGTATTCTGACAATAATGAAGTTTATGTTACCCTTACAGCCAGCAGAAAAGTAATTAAAATAACTATTGCGGATATAGGTATCGGCATACCCGAAGAAGACATTCCTTACCTGTATGAACCATTTTTCAGGGGAAAAAAAGCATCCAAGTATATTGGCTATGGTTTGGGGCTTCCGCTTGCCGCGAAAATTATACGTATGCACAGTGGTGAAATTACCATTCAGTCGGAACCTGATAAAGGAACTACAGTAAATATACTATTCAGGAAAGCCAAAAATTAGATTTTCTAATGTAAAATCTAATTTAATTTTAATTTTAATTTAAGGATTTTGTTATTCTAAGAATGTTATTTTGTAACTGTCGGATTGTATCAGGTAGTCACAGCAGACATTTCAATCCCTGTTCATGCTTCCTGCAAACCAATAAAAATCCTTGTTATTGTACTACGAATATTCAATAATCAAGGATAAAGGCAAAAGATTAACAATATAGTGCTACTTGCAAAAAATACTGCCTGCAAAAATGAAAGAGATAATGCTGAATGAAAACGGGCTTCCTGCGCTTATACAGCAGGATTATTAAATTAAATGATATACATATATGCTATTAAGAAAGAAAATACCAATGCGGTATGTGTTGGGGAAAATAAAATATGAATTGATATTGGTCCTTCTTTACTGTATCGGTTTTGAATTTGTAAACCATTACTTCCATTCCTTTTCAGTAGATATACCTATTGCCATACCTACCATTGTGGGTACAATTATATCGTTGCTTCTTGCTTTTAAGTCTAACCAGGCCTATGACAGGTGGTGGGAGGCTCGTATTGTGTGGGGTGCAGTTGTAAATGATTCAAGAACCCTTTTAAGGCAGATTATTACTTTTTATAAAGATCCTGATTTTTCTACTGAAGCAAATGATTACAGAGAAAGATTCGCAAAAAGGAAGGCAGCATGGTGTTATGCGTTAAGCCAGTCTTTAAGAGGAAAAAATGCTGTTAAGCCTATTACAACTTTACTGACAAAAGAAGAACTGCGTTTTGTAAAAAATCATAATCACGTACCTAATGCCCTTTTACTTCTACACGGTAAGGAAATAAAAAATGCATTAGATAAAGATAAAATAAATGCATACCAGCAGGTAGAGATAGATAGCACCCTTACAAAACTGTGTGACTCTATGGGTAAATGTGAGCGTATTAAAAATACCATATTCCCTACTACATATAGTATGTATATCCGTTTTACATTATGCTTATTTATAATGATGCTGCCTTTTAGCTTTACAAATTTATTAGGCTGGCTACAGGTGCCGCTTATTGTAACTATTGGTGCTGCCTTCTTTTTAATAGAAAAGATGGCTTTACACCTTGAAGACCCCTTTGAAAATAGGCCTACAGATACACCCATGATAACAATATCTAACACTATAGAGCGAAACTTGCTACAAATGGTTAATGAATACAGGGATGAGTTTAATACTGAAACAACAGTAAACCAAAGCCTGAACGACACGGTAAAAGCTAAGAATCCTTACTATGTTTTATAAATGGTAATGTTTGGTTGAAGAGTCGCCTTTAGGGGCGGCTTTTTTTATTGAAACAGCCCAAAAGTAAAGAGTAGTAAAAAAACATTATTTTTGTGCCTGCAAACTAAACTGAATAAACATGAAAGCATATGTATTTCCGGGTCAGGGTGCCCAATTTACAGGAATGGGAAAAGAACTGTATGAAAACACAGTAGAAGCTAAAGAATTGTTCGAAAAAGCTAATGAAATTTTAGGTTTCAACATAACCAATATAATGTTTAACGGCACAGCCGATGAACTTAAAGAAACAAAAGTTACACAGCCTGCGGTATTTCTGCATTCAGTAATCCTTGCAAAAACATTAGGTGACAGCTTTAAGCCGGATATGGTTGCAGGACACTCATTAGGAGAATTCTCGGCACTTGTAGCTGCCGGTGCGCTTACTTTTGAAGACGGTTTACAACTTGTATCAAGACGTGCGCTGGCTATGCAGAAAGCCTGCGAAATTAAACTCAGCACTATGGCAGCCGTTTTGGGTCTTGAAGATAAGGTAGTAGAAGATGTATGCGCATCTATAGACGGTGTGGTTGTAGCGGCAAATTATAACTGCCCAGGTCAGCTTGTTATTTCGGGTGAAACTGTTGCTGTAGAAAAAGCCTGTGAGGCACTTAAAGAAGCCGGAGCACGCAGGGCGTTACTGCTGCCAGTTGGTGGTGCCTTTCACTCACCTATGATGGAGCCTGCAAGGGAAGAACTGGCAAAAGCTATAGAAGCTACTTCATTTGCTGAGCCTATATGCCCTGTGTACCAAAATGTACCGGCAACTGCTGTTAGCAACCCCGATGAAATAAAACAGAACCTTATTACACAATTAACAGCACCTGTTAAATGGACACAAAGTGTACAAAACATGATTGCTGACGGTGCCACACTGTTTACAGAAGTTGGTCCAGGTAATGTTTTACAGGGACTTGTAAAAAAGATAAACAAAGATGTAGAAACGGCAGGGTCATAAACCAAAGTTTTGACTTCTATATAAAAATCCTCATTACAACTGTAGTGAGGATTTTTACTTTATGGCATTAAATTCTTTTTATATATTGCCTGTCCAAATATAATCCATTGAAAACATTTCCTGCCGGCATCACTTTTAAATACCCTTGGAGAAAGTACCAAAAAAGGGTACTTGATGAACTTGAAAGCCATCTGTCTAACAATCACCTTCATGTAGTTGCACCATCGGGTTCGGGCAAAACAGTGCTTGGTCTTGAGGTAGCACTGCGCATTAACAACCCCACGCTTATACTTGCTCCTACCATAGCAATACGCAACCAATGGATCCAGCGTTTTTGCGAACTTTTTTTACAGGTAGACACAGCGCCCGACTGGATATCTAAAGATATACGCAATCCTAAGTTTTTAACAGTAAGCACGTATCAGGGGCTTCATGCCGCATGCCAAAACAGGACTCAGCATGAGGATGAAGATCTTGAAGAAGAGGAAGAAGAAACTACTGCAAACAAAAGAGAAAGCAATACAAACAGCAACCTCAACACTATAATTGAAGGGCTTAAAGCTCAAAACATTAAAACTATTGTAGCTGACGAAGCGCACCATTTAAAAAATAGCTGGTGGCACACACTATCTCAGGTTAAAGAAAAAATAAATCCTACAGTTGTGGGACTTACCGCTACCCCACCCTATGATGTTACCGCAAGTGAATGGCAACGCTACATAGACCTTAACGGCCCTGTAGATACCGAAATATCTGTACCGGAACTGGTAATTGAAAATGACCTGTGCCCGCACCAGGATTATGTGTACCTCACAATGCCTACAAAAAAGGAAGCTATAGAAATAGCAGAATTCCGCACCCGTATGGAAAAGCTTTTTCAGGATGTTAGAAGGGATGAAGTAATTATTGAGGCCATAGAAAATAATCCTGTGTGGACTGATTCTGAAAATCATCTGGACTGGATATATAACAATATATCGTGCTATTCTGCCTGCCTCATTTTTTTAAACGACAATAACAGGACAATACCGGAAACA
>JBQGDD010000233.1:0-1556 GCA_052038845.1 Dyadobacter sp.
GGGAGAATAGCTTCGTTTTAGAGTAGTTACCTTCTTTTGCGTCGTAGAATTCTTGAAAGATAACCTCCATAGATCCGAGTAACAACAGGGATTCTTCAATTTGCGAGTATAAGTTTCCGGAAGCTTGTAACTCGAGAGTCGTGACAATCTCATTAAAAGAAAACGATAGTCGCTCCTGTTTACCCTTCGTTTTCCATAGGTCCATCAGTGCAATAAAGATTTTCGTATCAAATGACGTTAAGAGCTTACCGGCAGAGTTTTGATAGTAGAGTTTACGGAATCCGTTCTTTGTATACTCAATCATGCCATTTGGTGTACGCATCTTCTGAAGGCTTGCTTCATTGGGAGTAGAAGAATTGAATAAACCCGACTTTACAAGGTTAGGTTCAATCATATGTGACCGCTGCCTGTGTGCCTCTCGTTTTACTTCAATAGACTGCGATAATAAGCTGCTCTTGAATTGTACTTGTTGAATATCGTCTAATAGTTGTTCATCTACATCTTCAAAAGTTTGCTGATATTCTAATTGCTTTTGTGTATATTGTTGCAACGTGTATATGTAGGCCCGCTCCACCTTTTCTAACTCTCGAATCGTGAATTTACGTAATTTAACCGTATATTTATCAAAAACGTGTTTCCTTAAGTGACTATGTTGGTCAAGTGGCAATGTTCTACTGTATTCAGATATATACTCGTACCAGGCTTGCTCAATCAGTTTTTCTACTTGTTTGCCCACTATGACATCTCCTTTGCTCATGATAGGTGCTTTATCACTCATATCTAGTTGCATAACGTTTTGTATTTAATTATACTCTAACTATACAACTAACATTTATTAGATCATAAACCTTCCGCTACTTAGCGCAGAAGGATGGTGATAGGTAAAATTTCGTCAGAAGTCTTCATACTAACCGTTATTGTACGCAGTTAGACAAAAGACATCAAGTTTGTGTTTCAGTGTTTAAAAGGGTATATCATGTATTATACATGTTGCCATATATAATAGCGCATATAGGCGTATCTAAAATTGAGCCCCCTCAATTTGGATACGCCTTTTTTTGCGTACAAAAAACTAGGAGGAAATTAAAAATGGAAAATCAATTCGGAAAGCGCGTTGCAGGCGTTCATCCAAAACAGGAAGGTGACAAACGGTATGGTTATATTGTTTGGTACACCGTAAAAGAGAAGCTCTATCACCGCGGATTTGTCTTAGATTTATTTAAGCATGCGGAAATTCAAGTCGATCATTATCCAAAGCTCGTTCGTCCTGTAGATGCGTATAGACGAGCAGCAAGTGATGTGAGCAATGAAGTGATAGGAGCAACCGAAACCATTACCTATTATTTTAGGGAGTCAAATAAGGATTCGAGTAAAATAGTCCACTCCCTTTTAAAAGATACAGAAGGACCAGAAAGAGAGAGCTACTCAACGAAAGTTGGAGAAATAGTATTTGATCGAAAAAGGGAAGTTATAGAGTCGTGTGTCGTATAGGCTTAAAAGTCGCTTAAGTTTATAAATAAAAAGTAATAAAATTAAGAGGATAAAATTTAAAAATT
>JBQGDD010000234.1:0-10673 GCA_052038845.1 Dyadobacter sp.
AATACTTTATTCGCTTTTTAATGATTTTACCAGGTTAAGAAGAGCTGTGGCAGTCGTTCTACCTCCTACGGATATGAACACTAAAAGTAAAATCGCTAAGACTGGCGCAACAAAAAACCAAGGCGTCAGCTCTACTCGTGATGCATAACTGGATAACCAATTTCCAACCAACAGGTAGGTAAATGGCAAACCGATGGCAATGGCTATCATTACCGTCTTTATAAAGTCGCTGGACAGCAGAATGATCAAGCTTGCCGTACTTGCTTTATTTGTAAGTTGATTCGATTTTGTGCAAGACATTGTTTTTGATCAGAATATGGCCTATCTGGTGGGCCATATTCTCAGCGCCACCGGCTGAATCAAAATTGGAAAAGCAAACAATAGTTAACTGCTGCTTGGGGAAGCGCATAAAGTAGCTATTAAAACCAATATCCCCACCTGCATACCAAACAATCTCTTCACCCTCGAATTTGCCAAATACCAAGCCAAACGCATCATTGTCCTTTGGATGGTCAAAACGTTGTCGACGGTGCATTAAGTTGTAAAATGATTGCCCTCCGATCTTATGTGTATAGAAATTCTGGTTCCACAGGAACCAATCGTCAACAGAAGTAAATATTCCACTTCCACCGTAATGTGGAGCGTTCCTATGCATCTGACCATAGCCAGTTCGGTTCTTCAAGTAATAACCTGCCTGTGCAGAACTTTCAATAAGTTCTGGAGTTAGTGGCATATAACCCGTTGCACGATTTGGTACAACAAGCGTCACATCGTCATTTACAAGCGTATGATGCATTCCCAAGGGAGTAAATAAGTTCTCCTGAGCAAATTGGCTAAATTGCTTTCCGCTGATTTTTTCGACAATTTTGGTTAGTATCATGTAATTGACATTACTATATGCCCATTGACTGCCGGGAGTGAAATCAAGAATTGGATAACTAAGTGAAGCATTAATGGCAGTGTCTACAGTAAAGTAGTCATATAGATTCCAGTTAAGTCCATTTTTCCTAGGTAAACGATGGTATTCATGAATGCCGCTGGTCATGTAGACAAGATGCTTTACGCGAATCGTATCCGAATACTGGCTTAATTTAGGTAGGTACTTTAAAATGGGGTCGTCCAACGTTAAACTGCCTCGCTGAATTAACAGAGCGATACATGCGGCAGTAAATTGTTTGGAAAGTGACGCTATGTTATAAACTGAGGCCGGCGAGTTGGCTATATTATAATCCAGGTTCGCCATCCCATAACCCTTAGTGAACAGCTTGTGAGTCGGCGAGAAAATACCTACTGCGAAACCAGGTACTCCTGGTTTATTGTAACTAGCAAACAAAGAATCTATTTGTTTTTGCGCTTGCGCGGAGATTATTTGCCGTTGAGCTATAGACTCTGCTGCTACGAGTAAGAGCAGAGAAAGGACTATGAATCTCATTATCAGTTTAGAGGTTTCGTTAAAAGTTATGATTTAAATTAATACAGGCTCCCGGAAAAATTGTCATGGCTTTGATGTAAAACATAGGGTTGGCTTATCCAGGCCTTCGATCCGCTGTGCTTTTACTACTGATCTGAACACCGCGATGCCGGAGGTACTTGTAAAGTGTCATTTTTGAAATTTTCAAATCAGCTGCAATTTCGTTAACACCTAACTTTCGCTCGTTGTATAACGTTTGTGCCAACATAGCCGTTTTTTCGGCTTCCTTGGATAATCCCCTGCTCCTGCCGCCTTTTCGTCCCCTGGCCCGTGCTGCCTCTAATCCGGATCTTGTCCTTTCACGGATCAGGTCTCTCTCGAACTCGGCAAGTGAAGCGAAGATGTTAAAAATGAGCCTTCCCTGGGCAGTGGTCGTATCAATGTGATCATTGATCGACACCAGACCTATGCCACGCTTCTCAAAATCGGAGGTCATTTCAAGTAAATGTTTTAAGGAACGTCCTAACCGGTCGAGCTTGTAAATGTATATCACATCACCTTCACGAAGGATCTGTTGCATGGCCGTAAGCTGTGGGCGCTCTGATTTTATTCCGGAAGCTTTTTCCTGAAACACCTTTTCACACCCTGCTTTTTGCAGAGCATCCAGTTGCATTTCCAAATTCTGATCCTGGGTCGAAACCCTGGCATATCCTATTTTCACTTTTGTCTACTTTAATCCGTCTATCAGATCAAATTTAATGTACTTAGATTGATGTACAAGTTTATTTTACTAATTTGATAAAAATATGCCTAGTTTGCAGTAGTGTGACCCGCTTTGGAATGACTGGCTGATTTGTACATTCTGGGCAGCGTTTTTTTATACAGGAGTTTATAGCCACACTATCATTGTATGCCAAGAAAAGAATACCTGAACTCAGAAGCCCGCCAAAAATTTGATTACCCGCCGGTACTGACTTTGGAACAAAAACAGATTTTCTTAAAGACTCCCGAGTGGGCTAATGAATATGTCAGGACTTTACAGACGCCTTCCAACAAAGTCGGGTTTCTTTTGCAGGTTGGATACTTCCGGATTGTCAACCGTTTCTTTGTATCCAGCCGTTATCATCAAAGTGACGTGGATTTTGTCTCGGAGAAAATTTTCGTAGACAGTAATGCGGTACAAATGAGTCAATATGAAGGCAGGACTCCGCTCAGGCATCAGGAAGACATTCTCGGATATTTTGGGTTTGCCCCATTTGAAAAGTCATTACAGCTGGTTTTGATTGAAGAAGCTCACAGGCTGGCACATGTGCAAACCAGGCCATACTTAATTTTTGAAGGTATGGGGTATCCTGTATAATTGGTACAAAAGTTTCATGAGTACCTGTTAAGTGTTTGAAATACAGTCCATAGTGACAACAATTATACGTTGAAAACTACAAAGTCTCACTCCTCTGTATCAATGAGTTAACACAACGCGCAATAGGGCGAACTGTACTAAGTGCAGTGATCTGATGCAACATTTCATTTTAGTACGCGTCTTTTCATTGAGTCCATTCAAATACCAAATGATTTCCTAATATGTTTTGTGTTCAACGTTACCTTTTAATCTATTTATTCCTGATTATAAGCACCTTATCAATCGGTCAGAACAATTTTCTTTCGACCACAGCAATGCTGGAAGACTTTCAGTTCATTCGTGAACAATTATTTAAAGTGCATGCCAATCCATTTTCCCAGCTAGCAAAAGAAAAATACACGGCATACCTTGATTCGCTCGAAACCGGATTAAACCAGCCGTTATCCATTATCGACTTCCAGCAAAAGGCGAGCCTCGCCCTGATGCCTCTCGGCGATGAGCACGCAGCTATATCCATTCCAAATGCGAATGCACAAAAAAGGACACCGGCTTGGGCGGATAGCATTGCCACAAACATATCTTATCGACGGCTAGGTAATACCGGTTATATTTTTGCCCGCTCTTTTGCTACAAGAGGAAGCCAGGATCTACTCGTTTATGAGCGTTGTATCGACAGTATTTTTGCAGTAATCCGTCGCGATAAAGTTAGGCGGCTTGCAATTGATGTTAGTACCAATGATGGCGGGGCATCCGCGGTCGGTGACATGATAATCAAGTACATCTTCCCAAAACCTTACGCGGATTATTCGATGAGCTGGAAACGTAGCGAAGCATATCTGGACAAACTAAAGTCATGGGGTTTTAGTGATGAGACTTATCAAAAAGCCCTACCAGGAGAAATGCTGCACTTTCCTTCTAGGACAGTTGAGCCCGGCAAGGTGTCCAATCCATTTGAGGGAAAAGTAATTGTGATCATCGGTCCCCAGACATTTTCCAGTGCGATTATGTTCGCAACACTCGTGCAAGATAATAATATGGCTTTATTAGCCGGAGAGTCACCCGTGAACGGGCACCCAACTCATTTTGGCGAAATGTACTCGACCCTTCTTCCGAACACGCAATTGGAATTACGTTTTGGAGTTAAAGAATGGATCCGGCCCGCTGGACGAGACAAGGTGAATGAACTGGTGCCGGATATTCCATGCAAGCTCCCAATTAACAGAGACCCTATAATGCTTGTTAAACAACTTCGATGGTAATATTTTAATGACTAAGCAGCTTCTGTACAATTGGTACATTAAGCTTCAAACAATGTCTAGTTCTTTATTGAATCTGTCAAGTATTTTGTAAACAGTTGCTGACGAAGGAATGGCAAAGGCTTGCATGATGTCTCGGATCGTCCTTCCTTCTTTGTAGGCACTACAGACCATTGGGGCAATCTTCTGATAGCGAGGGCTCAGTCCTTTCTTTCGGCCACCCTGTCTCCCCCTGTCCCGAGCTGCTTGTAACCCTGCCCTGGTCCTTAAAATAAGCCGCTTTCTTTCATGCTGGGAAAGGATGGCAAATAGCTGAAAAATGAATTCGCCGTGGGGTGTCGTCGTGTTGATCAATGGCTGAGAGGTACTTTTGAAACGGATACCTTTGTCATTCCATTGATCAATGAGCATGATTAATTCCAAGGTCGTACGCCCCAGCCGGTCGATGTCCCAAACGACCACTTCATCGCCAGGCCGTAATTGGTCCAACATCTTTTAATATTCGGGGACGATCTTTCTGACGATAGAATAACGGAAATAGCCACAACACAGTATCCAACTGAGCTTATGCAAGCTTATACTATTGATAAGGATTTTAGGACTTCAGTTGAGCCTTTAGAACCTTTCCGACACGAAGAACTTCCTGATTTGGAGGTTATTGAGGCTACTTAAATTGAAATTTACTTTAGCAACCTAGTTATAAAATGTATCGAAAAAATCAAACATTGGGTAGATATCATCATTTAGTGTTATACAAACCTGTTGAATTACTTGCCCCTTAGCAGCTTGCGCATTTTCATATTTATTTTCTATCCGGTAGACAAAGGTTAAATGCTTAATTTGTCTGTAAAAGTATTTAGCTTTTATATGACTATACGATTCGTTCATATTACTTTCAGTTTCAAAATCAGTAAGATCCTTTAAGATTACATCACTAATTACTGCTTGACCCATAATAGCATCGTCGTCTTCATAAGAAAGCCTACAATCGATAGGATCACCGTTAGGTAGCGCAAAGAGAGTAATTGAAATAATATCTGACTGATTTAAGTAGGTAGAGAATAGTACCTTAGCATTTTCAAAGTCATATTTATAGATAACGATTTTTTCACCCGAAAATTCATCTTCGATTTTAACCGATGCAGATCCTAGCTCTTCCAATATTTTTTCAATTGAAATTTTTCCAGGCTCATATTGATAGAGAAAATTTTGTCCTATGATCTTTAACCTTTTTGACCCAACCGTTAATTTTTCTCTTTCTTCTATTGCTTTTTTCCTATTCTCTTTACGTTCCTTTATCATGTCTCGTACTAATTCGTAGATAATCCTGAGTACTAACGCAATTACACCTCCAACGATAGCAATAATTAACCTTTCATCTATATGCATATTTTTTGTATTATTTTGAATGAAAATACCAAGCAGTAATAATCATACCTGCTTGGTATTTTATTGATTGCCATTACGATAGGGAAATTAATTTAATATGAGCATGATATTTACTCGTTAATATCACCAACTCTATCGTCGTGTGTTATTTCATCATTTATTTTAAATTTGTTGTAATATTCTGGTACGGTAATTACCTCGTATCTTTTAAATAAATTGAAATATTCGCGTTTATCGAAGTCGTTTTCAAATGAAATCGAAACAATATGCAAATTGTCTCCTTCAGATTTTTCCTTATCTATGCAAATGATCGACGCGTTGAAGTCATTGTAATGAGAAAAGAACTTAGAACCAATAGCTTCATATCTATCTGTATCAACACCCCTATCTTTCAAGAATGTCTTTAGATTAGTATTGTCACTAATATCTGCTGCACTTGTGCCAACAAAATCATTATACTGTACATCAGCTTTCATTGTAAATATATTATTAAAGAATGAATAAAAATAAAGTTAGTAATTTCTAGATTTTAATCTGAATAATTTCCTCCAGTCTTGTTGTATATCGCTGAGATAGCTTTTCTTGTTTTATTTTCCAAGTCCTACCCAGATCCTGAGATGCAAGCTTTACTTTCTGCTTGCCAAAAGCTTTGTTAAGCTGATCGATCACGGCCATTAACTCCAAATGTTTTGGGTCTGAATTCGCAAATAGCATTTTTTGCTTAGATCTTTCCGGAGTGAGTTCCATTACTATTACACCAGCTTTTTTATATCCGAAATTTGGTTTAAAAATGCGATCAAGCGCATCTATGGCGAATTTAGCGATCTCTACTCCTGCCACATTTTCAAGAGACGTGACTGTAAGAGTTTTCGAATTAGAGGTGATTTCTAATTCCATTGCAGATCAGATTAATACAATAAGCTGATACAAAATTATGCCAAAATATGGAAATATTCCAAAATATGGAAATATTACTAATTGTTGCGATGCGAAGTCTGATTATGAATAGCTTTCGGATTTAAAGTATTTTTGGACTTCTCATTAATGCACATTAAACAAACCTAAACTAACTATGCTTGCAAAAGGTGGAGAAACTACTATTGAGGATTTGGAGCTGCCAGCCGTTTTATATAAGTACAGACGGTGGGATAATGCAGATCATAAGAGAATGATTACTGAGAGTGAATTCATGTATGAAAATCCATTTACGTTGTGTCCCTGCAGTGAACTTCAATTTCAGGTTAAGGAAATGGAATACAATGAGCTTCTACATTTTTATTTTCATCGTGTTAGGCAAACGTATCCGATACTTAGTCCTGCTGAACAGTCTCTGATTGCTCATAGGGAATTTAGACTAAGTGCTTACCATAATCCTGGCCGCGTACAATGTGAGATATTTGATCTTTTTGAATGGTTTGATCGTGCGTACGGTGCTTTGAGTCTCGGCGTGACCAATGTAAATAACAATCTATGGGATAATTTTGGATCATCTGGGTATGGATTTTGTGTTGGTGTCAATCCAAGATCCATTGCTAATGAATCAAGTCATGGTGGATTCATGCAATATTATAGTAAGGGTGACGAACCCGTTATGAAATTTCCTAGATTAGATCAAGACTACGTTCCTGATATCATAAATATTTTCTTTAGTCTACCAGAAGAACATAAGCGGGAGGACGAGTATAGATTTTTTAAGCACAATCGAGGCGCAATTCAATTGCCTAAAGAATCAATTCAGGAAGTAATAATTGGATATGCTATGAGTGAAGAAAATAGAGCTGACTTTATTGGAACAGTACAAAGGAGCTTACCAAATGCTATGCTTTTGCAAAGCAATATTGATAATGAGACTGGCCAGATATCGGTATCACCCTTAGATTTTTAATGAAACCATGTCGTAAATACTACATGTAATCGCTGATTTGAGGCTTGAAGTCTACTGAATGTGGATAACCCTTTGTCGAGAATACTACATCTAAGTCTTAGCATTGTCGAGAATGCTACATCTAAGCCCCACCCTTTGTCGAGAATGCTACATCTAAGCCCCACCCTTTGTCGAGAAAGCTACATCTAAAGATCTTTAATGGTAGCATTGTCGAGAATACTACATTAAGAGTTTAACAAAAAACCGCATTTTGAGCAATCTGAAGGGGGTATGTGTCGAGAATACTACACCAAATATTATATAAAAATTATAAAAATTATAAAGAGAGCTTTATCCTGTTTAAAAAGGAAAGCGGTATTCGCTACCGCTCATGTTTTTCATTATTTGAACAAATGGGAAAAAACATGGTAGACAGAGTTTGTAGAATAAGCCAAATTTTCTTTGGTTTCCTGAGACTGTTTAGAATTAGTGTGAAAATAAATATTTACAATATATTGTAAATTACATTATATTGTATTACTTTCATTTTAATAATTAAAGCTTATGACTATGAAGGATAAAGAACATACAGGGGCGAAGCAGATTAATATTTTAACTTGGCTTGCTGCCGGATTTTTAATATGCATATGGGTAAGCATTGTGTTCTTGGGGCAACAATATGATATTGTATTATTGTTTAAGGTGCATATCGTAGCTCTGGTGACATTTTCTATCAACTATGATATACAGTTCAGCCTTAAACATTTTAATGCCGGTGCAGACGATAAAATCGGGTGTAAATATTAATTATTAAATATCAATTACGTTCGTATTAATTTGTTTAATGGCAAGTATCCAGAAACTTACGGATTTATGCTAACTATTTTTCCATGTATTGACCACTGACCATATCTATTCTTTGCAACTGGAGTGATACTCAATATTAAGTTATGCTTGCCAAGCCAGAGAAAGCTGCTGTTAAGGTCGATTTGATTGATAATTAATAACTTTTAAAAAGAAAGTATATTTTAGTACCTACACTAATTAACAGGTCACTAAGATTTCTGCAAAATTATGTATATACAAGTAGCCATTAAAATTAGGTTTGTTATTTGATCTTCGATTTTCTTATATCTTTTCTCGTTCTCTTGACGATCAAATCTGCTAACGTTAATTTCAGTTTGGGACATCAAACTTCCTTTCTCAACAATTTTAGCTTCTCGACGTGATTTTTCTGCGCTTTCAATCGAAGAACAAACAACAGCCAAAAGTAAGCCGGTCGCCAGGCCAATTATTGTTTTTAAAATCTTTATTTCTACTATTAATTTAGAACCATCTAAAAAATTCCACAACATTCTTATGATCAAGATGGTTAATACAGAGATTAAAATTCGTCTCAGTAATTTCCAAATCAAAGGATAATATTCAACCAGGAAGCTCATATAGATGTTTATTTTAGTTTATAAAAAAAATATATAAAATATAAAAATGTAATTTTAAATTCTGACGGTTGGCAGATAAAACTATAGTTTTTCATTGGAAAACTTGTTGTCGGGAATACTACATGTAACGATTGTAAGATTCAGTAAACCTACATATAAAAAGGTGCCTGCAACTGGCTCCCCCACTGATCCCGACATTACTCGCTAGTAAAAAGGTTAATCAGGTTAAAGATCCCGTCAAAATTTCCTAACATTTTGTTTTGGCCACAGCTGGCCCGGATGCAAAGAACTCTGCCAACTCTGCCATTACCCTTGCGACTGATGTTGTCGGGAATACTACATGTAACAAATATCAGGAAATGCTACCTTTTGAATCTCAGCAGCAACCGGCTCCCATTTTATTATCAAATCATCCTTTAGAACAATGAAAGTTGCGCTTGTGGGGGAGTATCATTTCCTAGCGGTGGTAAGTTCTCCCATCTCCAGTAATCGTATTTATGGAGATTATCTGGACGTTCATCTACACCTCTTAATGTGTATACGGTATGATATTCCAATTCTTCTGTGGGAAATTCATAGTTGAAAATTTCCGTCATCTCGGAATCTTTCAGATCTGGGAGTATCCATGCATGTTCAAGGTCTGGCGTTAAGAACAATGGCATGCGATGTTTGTTTTCACCATCATTATGAATGTTGTTCATAACCTGGTTACCAACTCTACTAACCATAGCGAAACTTAGATGAGCGTTAATCTCTCCATTTGTATCTTTTATTTGTTGTACTTGGTAAATACCTGGAATATACTGCAACTCTCTTCCCTTCGCCCAGATGTAATATGGGACCTTTTTAGACCATCCCTTTATTTTTCTATGTTCGTATGTTCCTGAAACTGGAATTAGGCACCTGTTATGTCTGAGCTTATGCCAATAGGATTTTGTATCCGTTATAATTCTCTCAGAGCGCGCATTAAACATATTCCTCCGTCTAGTTTCGCGCTCTTTTGGCTCCTTGATATATATTGGATCTACTCCCCATTCCATATTGATCAATACAATTTCGTGTTCTTGCCGACATATTACAGGATATTCCGGGAACATGAATGCAGGAAGCTGTTCTACCTGGCTTATGATTTTGGGTGGCCTTTTGTCCTTGATGCCAGGAAAAGCTTTAGCGGTTAGCTGTATTAATTCAGAGTGAAGAGAGATATCGACGCACATATTGGTTATTTCTTATTTTATAAGGTCGTAAAGGGGCATTCTAAGTTCATGGGTACCTGCAAAAATATGTGCCATTAGTTTACCAGTCTCAAAATATAGGTCAATATCCAGGCCGTCTGAGTTTCTAAAATGCACTTGCGACCGAATTGCTGAAACAATTCTCTTGTTATATTCCTTTATCGTCTTGATATTCCAGTTGGCATCTTTGAAAGTGTTCAGAAACAGGAAATACTTTTTTGATTCCAGCAGACTACGAAGAGTCGCCAGATCCTGTGTAGATAAATCCAGAAGCTTTCCTTCTTTGGCGTAGAGCTGATCTGCATGAATCCTGGCTTGTTGGAGATCGTCATAGGGCGTGGCAATGAATGTCTCTTGAGGTGGGAAGGTTGGCCAGTTAAACCGTTGTAATATCACATAATATTGCTTTTCCCTAATGATTGTATCGATCACGGGAGCTGTTAGTGTTTCGAATGGAATATAGCTCTTCATGTGTTTCACTATATATAAAGCAACTCTATAAATGTATTGATTAAAATCCGGAATCAGCTTTTGTCGGGAAATTCCCTGCCACTACGGTGCTCTAACTCACGAATCTTTAATTCTCCCAAGCGATCAAGATTAACTGTTAACAGTTGGTAGGTAGAAATCTTAAAGTAAGAAGTAATTCTCACCAGGTCAACCATTGAGGGATTGAGGGTCTTACCACTTTCAATAGCTTTCAATTTTTCACGTGA